>CAUVFG010000050.1:0-8143 GCA_963551125.1 uncultured Selenomonas sp.
AGCCGCCCCAGAAGATGTCGCCGAGCGGGTTCGCCTTCTCGGACTCGACGCGCTTTAAGAGCTCGCCCGTGCCCGCCGCGATGACCTCGACCTTTACGCCGCTCTGCTTCTCAAACTCCTCGACAAGGGGATTGATGAACGCCAGCGGATGCGGGCAGTAGATGACGAGCGAGTTATCGTCCGCTGCCGCCTGCTTTTCTCCCCCGCCGCAGCCGGTGAGTGCGCCGCCCAGCATCAGGGATGCTGCCATGACGGCTAGAATTTTCTTGAACTTCATGAAATGACCTCCTTTAACAGAACCCATCTATGACAAAGGCTTTCGCCTGAGAAACTAAAGCGTTACATCCTTGCTGCCCGAGACCTTGAAGAAGGTCACCATTGCAACAATCGTCGTGAGCGTGAGGATGGTCGAGAGTGCTGCCGCCGTGCCATAGCTCGCGCGGATGACCTCCGTGTAGATTGCAACGGACATCGTCTTGGTCGCGCCCGTAAAGAGGATGACCGAGGAGCTGAGTTCGTTGATCGCCGTGATCCACGAGAGGATCGCCCCACTCATGACGCCGGGCAGCATCATGATCGCCGTCACCTTGAAGAAGGTCTTCAGCGGCGATGCACCAAGGCTGATCGACGCCTCCTCGATACTCGGGCTGATCTGATAGAGGATTGCCGAGCTCGAGCGCAGCGTATAGGGCAGACGGCGGATGACGAGCGAGATGATGATGATGAGCGCCGTACCCGAGAGCAGCAGCGGCTCCTCATTGAACGCGAGGAGGAGCGTGATGCCGAGCACGGAGCCGGGGATGATGTACGGGAACATCGTGAGGGTGTCGATGATGTCCGTGAGCACACTCTTGCGCCGCGTCGTGAGATAGGCGACCGTCATGCCGAGGAAGACGATGGCGAGGATCGCCGCCGTGCTGAACAGGTAGGTGTTCGAAATCGCCGTACCTAGGCTGCTGAAGATCGTCGTATAGCTGTCGAGTGAATAGCCGCCCGTAAAGACGGCGCCGCGCGTTTCGAGAAACGAGGTGTAGATGACGACGAGCTGCGGAATCATGGAGAGTGCGACAAGCAGATAGATCAGCGCGTGTACGATGATGTTCCCTGCGCCCTTCATCTCCTTGACCTCGATGGGGCGCAGCGAGCTCATCGTAAAGGACTTGCGGCTCACGACATACTTTTGCAGGAGGAAGATCGTCGAGGTGATGACGACCATGATCGCCGCCATTGCCGCCGCGAAATTCGCCTGATCGCCGACCTCGTTGATGAACTCCGAGTAGATCATGACGGGCATGACGTTGAAGCCCTCGCCAATCAGCATCGGCGTGCCGAAGTCCGCCATTGCATTCATAAAGACCATGAGTGCGCCCGCGAGAATCGTCGGCGTGATGAGCGGCACAATGACCGTCACCACCTTGCGCACGCCGCTGCACCCGAGGCTCTCCGCCGCCTCAATGAGGGCGGCGTCGATGTTCTTCATCGCGCCCGCCGCATAGAGGTAGATGAACGGATAGAGTTTCAGCGTCAGGACGAGGAGAATCCCCGTAAAGCCGTAGATGGACGGAAACTCGTACTGAAACGTGTTTTGCAGCCACTGTGTCAGAATTCCGCTGCGCCCGCCGATGAGAATCCACGAATACGCACCGATGAACGGCGGCGAGAGCAAGGAGATGATGATGCAGATCTCGAGCGCACTCTTGAACCGCACACGATAGAGCGTCATGAAGTACGCAAGCGCCGTGCCGATGATGATGGCGAGCACCGTCACGCACGCCGTCACGCTGAAGCTGTTGATCATCGACTGGTAGTAGTATTTCCGCTCGAAGAAATGCGTGAAGTGTTCGAGTGTGAATTCTCCCGTCATTGCGTCCTGAAACGCAGAGGTAAAGAGCGAGAAGAGCGGATAGATGAGGAAGAGCCCAAAGACCGCAATGGAGAGGATCGTGATCCCCGTCCAAAAATCAAAGCGCAGACTGCCCTTATTCATAGCGCACCACATCCTTCAGGATATTGCGCGAACCGTCCGCCGTAAAGATGTTGACCTTGCGTGCGTTCGGGCGCAGATGCACCGTATCCCCGACCTCAAGCTGCTGCGTTGCGTGGCCGAGATCCTGAGAGAACTCGATCGATGCCTGATTGGGCAGAATCATCTCGCTGTCGAAGTCCAGACTGTAGTTGATGTATTTGCCGAGGAAGACCTTCGTCCGCACCTTGCACGGCAGACCGTCCTCCTGAATCGACAGTTCCTCGGGACGCACAGAGATGACGATTTCCATGCCGTCCTCCGCCTCCGCGCAGAGGTTCGTCATCGGCATCTCGAAGCCGCTGCGGAATACAACGCTCGTCTCCCCGCCCGATTTCTTCACGCGTCCATAGAACAGATTGGAATGCCCGATAAAGGTCGAGACAAAGATGTTCCACGGGCGTTCATAGATCGTCTGCGGCTGCGCCGTCTGCTGGATCTCGCCCTTGTTCATGACCGCAATGCGGTCGGAGATGGAGAGTGCCTCCTCCTGATCGTGTGTGACATAGACCGTCGTGATGCCGACCTTCTTCTGCACCTCGCGGATCGCGGAGCGCATCTCAATGCGCAGCTTCGCGTCGAGGTTCGAGAGCGGTTCGTCCATCAGAAGGACACTCGGGTGGATGACGATGGCACGCGCGAGCGCGACGCGCTGCTGCTGTCCGCCCGAGAGGCGTTCGGGCAGGCGATCCTGATAGTCCGCAATCTGTACGACATCGAGGATGCGATCGACCTTCTCCTTCATCTCCGCTTTCGGCACATCGCGCAGCCTCAGCCCGTACTCCACATTCTGACGCACCGTCAGATGCGGGAAGATTGCATAGCTCTGGAACACCATGCCGATGTTGCGCTTGTGTGCGGGGATGTCGTTGATCCGCTGCTCATTGAAGAGGATGTCGCCGCCCTCAATGCTGTTGAAACCCGCAATCATGCGCAGCAGCGTCGTCTTGCCGCAGCCCGACGGGCCGAGCAGTGTGAAGAACTCTCCGTTTTTGATGTGCTCCGTGATCCCCGGAATGATCGTGAGATCGCCATACCTCTTGACAGCGTTCTCAATATGAATCGCTACGCTCATACTGTCTCCTCCAAATTTCTTTGTTTCGGATAGCATCGAATCCTTTCGTTCTCTATTCGTCTGATTATTTACAGTATACAAAAAGAATGCGCAAATGAATATCCTCAAATCTGCAAAAATATCCAAAAAACTGAACTATGGAGGAAATAAAAAGACTGTTGTACGAAACATTTTAGGTTCATACAACAGTCTCAGTCTTTCGTTGCTCTAAGTGCCCCACCACCGCTTCGCGGTTCCCCTCCCCCGCTGTGGCAGGGGAGGCTTTTGGGGCACGGTATATCACAGGATTGCTTCCGCCGCCGCCATCACGCCGAGCGCCGCATGCTCGAACGTCAGCCCGCCCTGCAGATAGATGCAGTACGGCTCACGCATGGGACCGTCTGCACTCAGCTCGATCGACGCGCCCTGCACGAACGTCCCCGCCGCCATGATGATCTGATCGGCATAGCCCGGCATATCCCACGGCTCGGGCGCGGCGAACGAATCCACGGGCGACATCGCCTGAATCGCACACGCGAACGCCTTCATCCGCTCCGCATCCCCAAGTACGATCGCCTGTATGATGTCGCTACGCGCATCTGTAAAGCGCGGGAACGTACGACAGCCAAGCCCCTCGAAGATCCCTGCGGCAAAGACTGCGCCCTTGAGTGCCTGCGCCACGACATGAGGCGCGAGGAAAAGCCCCTGAAAGAGCAAGCGGTTCGAGATGAGGCTCGCACCAAGCTCATCCCCCATCCCGGGCGCTGTGAGACGATAGGACGCGGCTTCCACGAGGTCGCTGCGCCCCGCAATATAGCCACCCGTCGGCGCAAGCCCACCACCCGGGTTCTTGATGAGCGAGCCCGCCATGATGTCCACATCCGGCAGCTCCGTCGGCTCGACGGTATCGACGAACTCGCCGTAGCAGTTATCGACGAACACAATGCAGTTCGGATTCGCCGCCTTGATGCGTGCGCTGACTGCGCGGATGTCCTCAATACTGAGCGGCTTGCGCTCGCTGTAGCCGCGCGAGCGCTGCACGAGCGCGAGCTTCGTCCGCGCCGTCACAATGCGCCCGATGCCCTCCATGTCCACGCGCCCACCCCGCATCGGCAGTTCCTCATAGCGTACACCGAACTCCTTGAGCGAGCCGACACTCTCATGCGCCCAGCCAATCACCGTCTGCATCGTGTCATAGGGTGCGCCCGTGATCGAGACAAGCTGCTCGCTGGGACGCAGGATGCCAAAGAGAACCGTTGCAAGCGCGTGCGTCCCCGAGACGAACTGCGTGCGCACGAGCGCCCGCTCTGCACCAAAGACGCGCGCATAGAGCTCATCCAGCTTCTCACGCCCGAGATCGCTGTACGCATAGCCCGCACTCACACCGAAATGCGCATCGGAGACGCGGCATGCACGCATAGCATCGAGCACCTTCCGCGTATTGCACTCCGCAGCCTCATCCATGCGCGCAAACGCCGCCCGTGCACGCGTCAGAACATCCTCCCGCAGTCCTTTCAGCTCATCCCTCTGCACATTTTCCTCGCTTTCCTGTCACACATTGTTCTCCGCCTCTGCCGCCGCCCTGCGCAGATACCGCACGAGATTTAGCCTTAGGCACTGCTCGAGCTCTTCCAGACTTTCTGCGTCAAAGTCATAGCTCACATATGGCATCCCCGCCGCATGGTACTCGCCGAAGAACTCGTTCCGATAGCAGTTGTAGTAGATGCCCACATCATTTGCCCGCGCAAAGTCCACATAGTCGATGATGAGGAAAGAGCCATTCGTCATCTGCGCGGGTACCGAGGGACGAACAAAGAGCTCATACCCCTCCAGCTGTTCGGGCAGTTCCTTCCCGTATTCCCACGCGACAATGCTCTCGCGCACGGGCAGGAGTTCCTGCGTCTCCAGCGCATCCGCGTGCATCTCTGCCATCACGCGCGGCAGATAGCGCTGAAGTTCCCGCCCGAACGTCTCCAAATCTCCATGAATAAACGACGGCAGGGCAAAGCGCACGACGCCGATCTCGACGCGCAGCTTGTACGATGCCGTCGCCGCATCGTAGAAGCCAACGACAGAGCGGTGCGCATCCGCACGGTCATAGCGAAAAAAATCATACTGCGCTTCGTGCTTCTGCCGGTCTCTCGAGAGCAGATAGCCGTCGATTTCGGCAGGCAGCTCCTCAAGCACCGTCCACGTGGCAAGTGCCTCGTCTATTTTCTCCGTGAATTCCTCAGCCATCGGATCTGTCCCTTACTTGCCCGTACGCCCGCGCTTCGTCATAGGAACGCCCTTCGCGCAGAGGGGACAGGTCTCGGGCGTGTATGTTTCGACCTCCATCGTCAGGAGTGCCGTATGCGGTACATCGCCGAAGTTCGCTTTGCCGCCGCTGCGATCGACAAGCATGGAGACCGCCACGGGAACAGCGCCCGCCGCCTTTACCACCTCGATGACCTCCTTGATCGAGCCGCCCGTCGTCACAATGTCCTCGACGATGAGCACGCGCTCGCCCTCACGCAGGGAGAAGCCACGCCGGAACGTCATCTTCCCATCGACGCGCTCCGTGAAGATCGCGCGCGTCCCCATGGCTTTGCCCGTCTCATGCGCGAGCAGGATGCCGCCCGTCACGGGGCCGACCACCGTCTCAATTGCTGCGTCCTTGAACTTCTCCGCCATTGCCGCGCAGAGCTGCGCCGTGTATGCGGGGTGCTGGAGCACATTGAACTTCTCCACATAGTGTGGGCTGTGCAGTCCCGAGGTCAGCAAAAAATGCCCGTCCATAATCGCACCCGTCTTCACGAGCAGCGCGCGTACTTCCTCCTGCGTCATCATATGCCCTCCATCTCCTTCAAAATCCCCTCTGCCGCCGCGCGCGGATCCTCTGCCGCATAGATGGCACGTCCCACGACAATCTGCGAAGCCCCCGCACGGATTGCCCCCGCCGGTGTCATCACGCGCCGCTGATCGTCATGCGAAACACCCGCAGGGCGGATGCCCGGCGTCACAATGAGGAAATCATCGCCGCAGGTGCGGCGAATCTCCGCCGTCTCGGCAGGGGACGCAACCACGCCGTCCAGCCCCGCCTCCTGCGCGAGCCGTGCGCGGCGCAGAACGGCATCCGCGACCGTGCCCGTGTGCCCGAGCCCCGCCCAGTCCGCCGCATCCATGCTCGTGAGCACCGTGACGCCAATCAGCTTCGGGCAGGGCATCCCCTCCCTCTCTGCCGCCGCGTGCAGCGCCTCACACGCCGCCTTCATCATGCGCAGCCCGCCCGCCGTATGGACATTCAGAATGTCGGGGCGAAGGCGCAGGAGCGAGCACAGACCGTTGCCGACCGTATTCGGAATATCGTGGAGTTTCAAATCGAGAAAGACCTGCTTTCCCTCGCCCTTCAGCCACGTCACAATGTCCCCACCAAGTGCATAGAAGAGCTCCATGCCCACCTTGTAGTAACTCACACTGTCGCCGAGACGCGCGACGAGTTCTTCTGCCGCTGCACGCGTCGGCACATCGAGCGCCGCAATCAACCGATCATCCGCCATCATTTCACTCCTCTATGATCAAGAGCTGTGTGCTGCCACAAGCACATCTCCCGCGCGCCAGACGCACCTGCAGTCCCGTCTGATAGCGCAGGACAGGCATCGCCTCCGCCGCAATCGTCGAGAGGACGAGCTGCCCGCACGCGCCGCCCGCACGCGCGCTATGCCCCGACTCATCAACAACCTCGGCGTAGAAGAGACGTTCCTCGAGATGCAGTCCCGCCCCCGCCGTACAGGAGACACCAATCAGAGCCCCCATCTGCGCCAATGTAAAGATATGCGTGTGGCGCGCGCCCATGCGCTCTGCAAGGACACGCGAAGCCCTCTGTGGTGCGGGATGTTCCCCGACTGTAATCAAGCGGTGTGCAGCGACATCCCCAAGACATTTTTCAAGCGCAGGCAGTTCATGCTCCCACGCGGTAATGGTGTCGGGCACAGCCGCACGCAGGAGCTGCGCCGCTGTCTCCGCCCCGCCGCTGCACGGCAGGACTGCCGCCCCGAGTGCATCGAGCGCATATTGCAGATCGAGCATCCGACTGTCCGTAAAGTCCCCCACGAGCAGCACCGTATTCGCGCGGTTCACGCCGCACGCAGTGAGCATATCCGCGGCCGTCTGCACCTGCCGCGCAACGTCGCCCTGCGTATAGCAGTGCATCCTCGCCCGCTCCGCGCCGTCGTGCAGCAGACTCATGCGCAGCAGCCCCGAGAGCGGCAGGGTGAGCATGAAAAAAGGGGCATCCGCCCCCTCTTCCTCTGCATGCTCCCAAAACGGCAGACGCGCCGCATCCGCAAATGACGAAACAGATGCAGCACTGACACCTGCACGTTCAAACGCAGAGCGATAGAACGCCGTTTTTTCCTCCGCCCACTTGATCTGGCGCAGGAGGAGCGAGAGCCGCTGCTCCTCGGTGAGTGCCGTGCCCTTCATGACTCGAGTGGCCGCTGATAGAAGAACGGCTGGAAGCTCGTATAGCCCATCTTGCGGAAGTTCAGAATCGACTCCGTTGCGCCGACGAAGAGAATGCCGCCGGGCTTCAATGCCTCGAAGAAATGACGGTAGAGCTGATCCTTTGCCTCATCTGTAAAGTAGATGACGACGTTGCGGCAGAGAATCAGATCGAAGCCCGTCTCGAACTTGTCCTGCAGTAGATTGTGCCGCTTGAACTCGATCATGTTCTTGATTTCCTGCTTCACGGCAAAGTGGTCGCCATCTGCATCGAAATACTTGCGGCGGCGCTCGGGGGTCATGCTCTTGATCTCGTCCGCCGTATAGACACCGCGCTTTGCCTTTGCGAGAATCTCAATATCGAGATCGGACGCAAGGATGCGATGGCGCGTCGTCGGCGTCATCTCCTTCATGATGATCGCGAGCGAATATGGCTCCGCACCGATGGAGCAGCCCGCGCTCCAGATGTTCAGCTTCGAAGAACGCGTCAGGAGATCGGGAATGACATCCGTCTCAAGCTTGCTGAACTTCTCCGGCGTGCGGAAGAACTCCGACACATTGATCGTCAGATACTCGATGAACGC
>CAUVFG010000051.1:0-8077 GCA_963551125.1 uncultured Selenomonas sp.
ACCTCACGCGTATTGACCCGAATGTGAACAACTTCATTGTGCTGCATCTGATGGGTAGTCATATCTACTACAACAACCGCTACCCCGATGCATGGGCGAAGTTTACTGCTGAGGACGGCGAATCGGCGATGACGAGCGCATCGTCCTACGCGAACAGCATTCTCTATACGGACTACATCCTCTCGCAGGTCTTCAACTATGCGGAGAAGAATCTGAACCTGCGTGCAATGGTCTATTTCTCCGATCACGGGGAAAACCTCAAGATCTCGCACAACCCCGACGTGTTCAGCTTTGACATGGTGCGCATCCCGTTCTTCATCTATCTCTCCCCCGAGTATCGTGCGGCACTGCCGCAGCGGGCGGCGACGCTCGAGTCCCGCCGCGATGCATATTTTACGAACGATATGATGTACGATACGGTCTGCGGACTCCTCGGCGCGCCGAACAACCGCTACGACCCGCGGCAGGATTTCTCAAGCCCCGCGTACGGCTTCACGCGCGAGAACCTCGTGACGATGTTCGGCAACCACGCGCTGACGGAGGATCATACGGATGAGGGGACGGATGGTCATTAGGGAGAGCTTCCCCCCGTCCTCCATGCCTCGCATGGTCTGCACGTTCCGCGCACAGGTCGCTCCCCCATTGTGATGGGGGAGGCATAGATACCTATAGGAAGCACTGATAAATTCAGCACTGCCATCTTGGCGTATCTTTTTCGCCCTCTCTGTGTCGACAAATCCTCCACATAGCCCTTGCTATGCGTCCGGTTTGTCTCCTTGACAGGACAAAAAATCTGCACCAATCTGACAGACTTCATTTTATCAGCGATTCCTATATTGTTACAATCTCATACGTTCCAAAGGAGGAGTCGTCATGCACTTCTACTGTGAGCACTGCAAAAAGGAATACCCCATCGCAACGCACGCCTATGCGTGCGAATGCGGGGGGCTTTTTCGTCTGTATCAGAGCGCAATGGACGCGGATGACCGCCACGAGACGGTGACCCTCGGCGAGACCGAGACGCCCCTCCTTCCGCTCGTGATCGATGACTGCCGCTTCTACTTTAAGATGGAGGATCGCCAGCCGACGGGCTCGTTCAAGGATCGCGGGGCGAAGCGGCTCATCGGCGAGCTTGCGTACCTCGGCATCGACCGCGTGGCACTTGACTCGGCGGGCAATGCGGGCGCAGCAGTCGCGGCATATGCGGCGGCGGCGGGCATGACGTGTCGCGTCTACGTCCCCGACGATATTTCCGCCGAGCGCGCAAAGCAGATCACGGCGTACGGCGCGAAGGTCGTGCGCGTGCCGAACGGGCGCATGAACGCGAGCAGCGTGGCGCGTGCGGAGCTCGGCAGCGACTACTACGCCTCGCATGTCTACAATCCGCTCTTTTCCGACGGGATCAAGAGCATGGCGCATGAGATCTATCACCAGCTGGGCGATGTGGTGCCGGACTATATCTTTGTGCCCATCGGCAACGGATCGCTCCTCCTCGGACTCTATCTTGGGTTTGCTGAGATCGGGCGGCTTCCGCATTTCATCGGCGTCCAGAGCACGAAATGCGCGCCCGTCGTCGAACATTTTCATGGACTGCCCGAGACGCCGCACAAAAACACCATTGCCGAGACGATCCGCGTGAGTGCGCCGCCGCGCATGGATGGCATCCTCAAGGCGCTGCGCAATAGCGGCGGCGATGCCATTGCCGTCGAGGACAGCGACATCCTGAAGGCGGCAAAGACGCTCAACCGGCGCGGCATCTACGCCGAACTCACGGCTGCGGCGGCACTGGCGGGGGCGCGTACATTCTTTGCGGATGGGATGCCTGACAACTATCGCGTCGTTATCCCCGTGCCCGGCTGCGGGCTGAAGCGGTAGCCTATGCTGCACGCAATCATCGACATCGGCTCCAACACGATCCGCATGGCGGTCTATCAGATCGAGGGGCGCAGTTTCGACCTCCTGCTCAAGCGCAAGCATACCGTGGGACTTGCGGGCTACCTCGACCGTGGCCGCCTCGTGCGTGAGGGGATCGAAAAGACGGTCAAGATCCTGCGCGGCTTCATGGACTTTATCGAGACGTTCGGCATCCCACACGTCCATGCCTTTGCAACGGCGGCACTGCGCTCCGCGATGAACAGCCGCGCCGCGACGGAGGAGATCACGCGGCGCACGGGCGTTCAGATCCGCATCATCAGCGGCGAGGAGGAGGCGGCGTACGACTTCATCGGTGCGACCGCGAGCATTGCGCATGCGGACGGCATCATGGTGGACATTGGCGGCGGCAGCACCGAGATCATCTCCTATGCGGTGCACGAGATGCAGGGGCGTTGGAGCCTCCCGATCGGCTCACTTGCCATGTCGAAGGCGCATGTTGCGGGACTCCTCCCGACCCCCGAGGAATGTGCGGCGATCCGCGCGGCGGTGGAGGACATCCTCACAGATGTCCCCGCCGTATGTGCTCTGCGTGCCGCTCACATGGTTGGCATGGGCGGCGTGCTCAGCAGTGCAAGCCGTATGCACGGTCTGCTTTATCCCGAGGAACTACCGCGTCTCCTGTGCGTCACGCATTTTCCCACCATGATCGAACGCTTCGGCGGCGGGCGGCCCCTCAGCGAGCGCGATACCGCCGTCCTCCTGCGCTCCGCCCCCGACCGCCTCCACAATATCATCCCCGGCATGGTCATTGCGCACACACTCGCCGCCACCTTTGCTGCAGAGGACATCCTCTACAGCGACTCGGGCGTGCGCGAGGGGTATATATGGAAGGAAATCATCGGGGTGGAGGAATGATAACGATTAAACAGCTGTGCACTTACTATGATACCGATATGGTTTTTATGACGGCGCATTCGGCAGAGCGGTTTAGGCAGCGTGGGATTCGAGCAAGGGATGTGCGGAATGCGGTACATACGGGCGAAATCATCGAGCAGTATCCGAATGATTTCCCATATCCGAGTTGCCTTATATTGGGGCGAAGTTTGGATGGACGGCATATTCATGTCGTTATGAGTGACGAGGGGGCATCGAGCCGTATTATAACCGCCTACTTTCCTGATGTGGATAAGTGGAGTGAAGATTTCAAAACGAGAAGGGGGCAGAACGATGAATTGTCTAATTTGTAAGGATGGGACGATGAAAGAGGGCACAGGCACATACTTTGCCGCACTTGCACATTGCTACGTCATCATTGAAAATGTACCATGCCGTGTCTGCTCTCAATGCGGTGAGACCCTGTATTCTGCTTCCGTCATGGAGAAAATTGACGAGATCTTGGAGCGTATTGAGAAGATTGCGAGCAAGATCTTTATTATGGACTATCGGGATGCTGCTTAGGGAAGCACGGATAAATTCAGTATCTCTATCAGGATACGTCTTTTCCCCTATTTCGGCAGAAAATCTTACACAGAGTGCCACTCTGCAGCTCGTTTTCCGCCTTGTTCGGACGTAAAATCTACGATAATGGGAAGGACTACACCTTATCGGCATTCCCTTCCGCATAAAAAAACGCCCGCCCACGAATGTTTGCACGTTCGTGGGCGGGCGTTTTCGGCTGCTCCGGCAGAGGCAGGGGACTCCCAATTTTGGAAAGCACTGAGGTCAGAGCTTTCCGCGCAGCACCCCCATTGGGGGCTGCGAACGAATATATATCATTTGTAAGGGCGAAGCGTGTTTTGGCTTTTGGGTATGTGCGTGCGGACGGGGAATTGACGCGGCATATGGCTGCGGCAGGATGGTATACGGTGCTGTCTGCAGCCGCACCCTGCGTTAGGGGATGCCGTTGGGTGCTTTGGTGTTTGCGTTGTGCGCCGCGAAGCGCGATGGCGGTCTCTCCCGCCTGCCCCGCGTTTGTCCGTGCTGTGACACTGTCCGCAGATGCCAAAGGGCGGCGCGGGGGTGATATTTGGATTCCGCTCCTGGGGAGTCCATACCAAGGTTTTGGGTTCTGTGTGCGTACACACAGAGGGGCGTGCAGCCTCTTTGTTCATCTGCACCTGAACCGGGAGTGTGTCCCTGCCCCTGCCGGAGCAGCCGTCATTCTGGTGCATCTTTTTCGTCCGCTCATCCATCCGTCCTTACTGTGCTTCCGGCTGATTTTGTTGATTGGACGAAAAATCTGCCCCATCTGGCGTGCGTTCAAAAAAGGATTCCTACTTCCCCTCCAACGCCTCGATGATCTCCGCGAGCGCACTTCCCTGATTGCCGAAGATAGTCTCGACGAGATGGCGGCCTCCGAGGTCGTCGTTCAACGTGCTTTCGGGGATCGGGAGCTGCAGTGCGAAGTCGACCTCGGTGCGCACGAGTGCGTCGTCGATCGCACGGGAGGTGTCCGCCGCCGTTTTGGCGAGAGCTTCCTGCATACGGCGGACGGCATTCCGATCGTAGTCGATTGTCTTGACCACCTCGATGTCATAGCAGTAGGGGGTCTGGTTGCCGTCCTTGTTAAAGACGTAGCCCTTGCCCGCCCCGCGCTTTCGCCTGCTCTCGGAACGCTGCTCCGCCATGTGCGCGAGCGTCTGCAGGAAGCGGCGGCGCGCCTTGTTCTCCTCGGCGGCGGTGTCGAAGTTCAGCGGGATCGCCGTCTTTGCCGCCGTGATGGCGCGTCCGAGCCGCTCCTTTTCCTCCATGAGGGCGTGCCACGCACGCAGCACCGTCATAGGATTGTACGCCATGCGCGACTTCTCGCTGCAGTCGCATTCCTCGTCTGCCTGCTCGGGGACGACTTTGCTGCGGAGATGCTTCTCCGTCACTGTCATGATGTTGTCTGTGTCGTCCAGATACGAGGCAGCCTCCTCCATCAGGCGGCTGAGTGCCTTCTGCATCTGGAATGCTTCTTTGAGATTCATGCGCTCCTCCTTGTTTGTTTTATACGCGTTCGTACAGCGCACTGTCCGAAGGATGATGGTCACGCTCGCACACCGTCGTGACGATGCCGCTGCGCACCATCTGGGCAAATTCCTTGCCAAGCTCTGGTCCAATGCCATCGAATTGAGCCCAGTCAGCAGCGAACAGGGTGTTCAGCGTAAACTGTGTTCCTACAGGGAGCGCAGCTGCGCGTGCCGCCGCTTCAATGCAGCCGCGCGAGAGCGCATCCTGATCGCCCAAAATCCGACTGCGCAGCCAGATTGCGGGCGAGATGCCCTTTTCTGCTGCACCTCGTTCAATGGCAGCATATTCCTCGGTTGAAATGCGGATGTCTTTCATGATAAACCTCCTATATCAAAGAAATTTAGGAAACACTTGTACCGTGCGTCTCAGAGACGTTCATATCGCATAATGTTCGATTTGTCCTTACCCCTTGCCTCTGCAATCTTGGGGGGGCTGTTCTTGTTCCTCTCTTCGTCCGGATTTTCCTTGAACTGCTCGTAGAATGCCTTGCCGAGGGTCAGCTTCGTGCCGCGGCTCATTGTCCAATCTGCGCCGAACAGGGTCTTCAGAGTGAATACTGTCCCTGGGGAGAGGGCTTCGACGCGGCGGAGTGCCTCCTCGTATGCCCGCACAAACTCGTCCTTCTCACCGAGGAGCAGTCTGCGGATGTAGGCGAGGACGGGGAGGTTCTGTTTCTCCGCCGCTGCTGCAATGACGGCGTAT
This sequence comes from uncultured Selenomonas sp., assembly GCA_963551125.1. Lineage (GTDB taxonomy): Bacteria > Bacillota > Negativicutes > Selenomonadales > Selenomonadaceae > Centipeda. Next base: position 5,590 of record CAUVFG010000051.1, read on the forward strand.
TCGTCATCATCTAATAAGAGCTGAATATTTTTCATGACAACACTCCTAAAATATTACCAAATCGAGCGTAAAGCCCCTTCCTTTAGGTATGGGGATATAAGCGAGCTTCCGGCCAAATCCTCGCATGGATATTGGCTGGAAGGACAGTGCGCTGTCTGCTATAATAAAGGCAAAGGCGGGTGATACGATGAAAACCTATTGCTTCAAGCTCTATGCGTCCAAGAGAAACCGAAAACTTCATCGGGAAATCAATGCGGCGGGACGCATCTACAATCACTGTATTGCCCTGCACAAAAGGTATTATCGCCTGTATCAAAAATCGCTGAACGTCTATGCCCTGCAAAAGCATCTGACGAAGCTCAAAAAACTGCCCCGATTCTCCTATCTGAAGGAAATCGGCTCCCAGGCGGTGCAGGACATCACACAGAGAATCGACCGTTCCTACAAGCTCTTTTTCAAAAATCTGAACCGCAGGGTGCGCACGACTCCCCCCTCGTTTAAGAAGGTGAAAAAGTATAAATCGTATACCTTGAAACAAGCCGGCTGGAAACTACTGGAAGGAAATACCGTCCAAATCGGGGCACAGAAATACCGCTATTTCAAAAGCCGTGCCATTGAAGGGACGGTCAAGACCGTCACGGTCAAACGCGATGCGCTCGGGGACATCTATCTTTATTTTGTCTGTGAGACGGCAGAGAATGAAGTCTTGGCAAGAACAGGTAAAAGCGTCGGCTACGACTTCGGACTCAAGCAGTTTCTCACGGCGTCCGATGACAAGGACATGGAAGCCCCCTTGTTTTTCAAGAAGAATGCGGATGCGGTTCGCAGAGCCGGAAGGGAGCTTTCGCGGAAGAGGAAGGGGTCGAACCATCGCAGGAGAGCGCGGCTTGCACTGGCGCGCCTCCACAAGAAGACCGCCAATCAGCGCAAGGACTTTCACTTCAAACTGGCAAATGCCATCTGCGGGGAATACGCACTTGTGTGCATCGAGGACTTGAACCTGAGAGGGATGCAGAAACGGTGGGGAAGAAAAATCTCCGATTATGGCTTTGCAGACTTTGTTAAAATCCTCGCACATCAGGCGGGCAAGACGGGAACGACGATACAAAAGGTGGATCGGTACTATGCAAGCTCGCAAACCTGCCATATCTGCGGCAATCAGAATCCCGGGACAAAGGATTTGCGTGTGCGGGAATGGACATGTCCACATTGCGGAACCGCTCATGATCGAGATCGGAATGCTGCGATAAACATTTTGAAGGTTGGGGCATCAACCTTCTTTGGAGAGGCATTGTAAGACCTGCATTGAGCGGGCAAATACCGTTTGCATCCAAGAATCCCCCGGCTTTAGCCGTGGGGAGTATGTCAAGGTGATAATGCTATGAATTTTTCAGAGATCATATGATAAATATAATACAGATAATGTATAATGTCAATAAGTTTTTTGAAAAAAATTTGGAGATATGTAGTGGAATTTATCGATCAAGAAACTACAGAAAAACGGAGCTGTTGCACGAAGCCTGAAAAACCTTCGTGCAACAGCCCCATTTGCTTATCATACATCTATTTTTATCTGTGCAAGCATACGCATCTGATCGCGTTTGGCGTAGATGATATTCAGAATATAGACACGGTGGGAAGCATCGTCAATGCGATCGTATACGACAAAGTTCTTCACCGCAATTCTACGAATGCCGTACGATCCCCACGGTTCGTCGTCCACGCATTTATGACGCTCCAGCATGGTTGCGAGCGTTCCAATCTCTGTGCGGAGCACTCGGATATGGGTAAGTGCCGCAGTGCGTGCAAAACATCTGCAATGTAGTCCCGTAGTTCTCTGAGGTCGTCGATGGCGTCGGGCGTCATGATGATCTCATAGATGTTCATCTCGTGAGACCTCGCTCTATTTCATCAAATACCTCTCCATAGGAACGCCCTGCTGCGGCAAGGCTCTGTGCATAGCTGTGTTCAAGTTTTACATATCGTTCCTCTTTGCTCATCATATCATCCGTTCTTGGAACGCATACAGGTTTGCTGTTGGTATGAAATTCATCCATGTGATGTTGTAATTGTGCTGTTGCCATAGCTGCTCCCCCCCTTTTTTCATAGTATAACATCAAACAAATACCTCTGCAACACAGCCGCGCCCCTCCAAGTCACTCGGAGGGGCGCTGTTCTATGCCAATATGTATCCTGCGATTTCACTCCCCGGCATCGCCCACCCACTCGTCGTCGAAGATGGGTGCATCCTTCACGAGGGCGACGATTTCCTGACGGGTCGTTTCGATCTCCTCGGGGGTGAGGATGGTGGTGAGCGGCTTTGCGAGCAGCGAGCCGACGTAGGCAATGTCCTGCTCTGCCATGCCGCGCGTGGTCGGACTCGAGGTCGACAGGCGCAGGGCGTGCAGGAAGAGCCCCGAGTTCATCGTGGGAACGCTGTCGGGCTTGACGCGGATGCCCATGCGTCCGATCGTCTTGACTGCCTCGC
>CAUVFG010000052.1:0-8010 GCA_963551125.1 uncultured Selenomonas sp.
GGCCGTCGCCTGAGAAAAGTCTGGAGGAAGTCGCGCGTGTGGTGAAAAAGGGCGGCACGTTTCTCCTGCTCGCCGAGATCTACGGGCGGGACGATCTGCCCGAAGGCATCCGCGCGAAGGTCGCGGGCTATGATCTGACGAATCCGACTCCGGAGGAGTTCGAGCGACTTTTCCGTGCGGCGGGCTTCTCGGAGGTCACCCTCCATTTCAAGGACGGAGAATACTGGATTGCCGTGCGCGGTGTGCGGTAAATGCCGGCGCATATTGATGCGCCGTATGGATGCAGGTCGATCGTTTTTACCGGTCTTGCACGTCTGTACGGAATACGTTAAAATAAGATAGGAGGTTTTTATGGCGGATGACAGGGAAGAACAGCGGCGCGCACGCTGCAGAGAAGTTATTCAAAGTCTAAGGAATCGCTGATAAAATGAAGTCCGTCAGATTGGCGTAGATTTTTTCGTCCGATTGAGGAGGCAAACCGGACGCATAGCAGAGACTATGTGGAGGATTTGCCGACAAAAAGCGGGCAAAAAAGATGCGTCAAGATGGCGGTGCTGAATTTATCAGTGCTTCCCTAACGCTGCTTGATGATGTCTTTATGACGGCGGTGTTTCAGGACAGTCTCCCCTGCGTTGATTTGGTCTTACAGATCATCCTAGATCGTCCGAATCTCCACGCATCGTGCGTTGTTACGCAGGATACAATGAAGAATCTCCGCGGGCATGATGTGCGCCTTGATATTCACGCATTTGCAGACGGGCAGGAGTTCAATATTGAGATTCAGCGCGCAAAAAAAGGGGCATCCCCGCGCAGGGCGCGTTATCACAGCGGAATCATGGACGCAAATGGACTGCCCGAGGGTGCGGACTATGAGCAGCTGCCGGAGTCCTATGTTATCTTTATTACCGAAACGGATGTGCTTGGCGGTGGACAGCCGCTCTACCTCATTCGCCGAACGATTGAGGGAACGGGACAACTCTTTGGCGATGGGGCGCATATCATCTATGTCAACAGTTCGGTTGCGGATATGAGTACACCCCTTGGCCGCCTCATGCATGATTTTCACTGTGTGAAGCCCGAGGAGATGTGCTATGATGTTCTCGCGGAACGGACAGGGGCGTTTAAAAACGATGAGGAAGGAGCGATTGCTATGAGTGCGTTGTGGGAACAGCTGCTGCGTGAGGAGTATGAGCAGGGGATGGAGCGCGGTATGGAGCGCGGCACAGAGCATGCGTATCTTTCTTCGATTCGCACGATGATGGATAAGCTTCAGCTGACTGCAGAGAAGGCGATGGATTTGCTTGATATTCCAAAGGCAAAGCAGGGGCATTATAAGGCGATGCTTTGAGCATGGATTCATCGTGCGTGGCGTGCGGTGAACAAAGAGCTACTGTGCGCGGCGCGCACTGACAAAAAAAGACTGCATACGCAGTCTTTTTTTATACCGTCAATTCTGCTGTTCCTGTACGAAGCGGATGAATTCATCCGTCTCTTCCCGCCCATTCAGCTTTGCGGTATACATCTGATTGCCCATCTGCGGCGACATCATCTCGGGCATACGCTCGCACATGACGATTTGTCCCGCGTAGCGGTCGAGGATTTCCTCGTGTGTGTGGACGTAGCGGTGGAAGTCGCGGCGGCTTGCGTACGCGCAGTAGCAATGTTCTCCGAGATCAGGGAGGAGGCGGCGGTTCGCCGTAATCATATCCGCCCAGATCTCATAGACATCCGTCGAGTGCGCGAAGTTCATCATGTCGGTTGTATAGCCGCCCGCAGGACGCATATTCACCTCGAGTCCGACGAAGTCGCCGACTGCGCCGAGCCCGGGCTTGTCCTTTGTCAGGCGGAAGAATTCGAGGTGGACGAAGCGGCTGTGCACATGAAATGCCTTGAGTGTGGCGCGTCCCGCCTTCTTGAGTGCATCCGGCACGATGTCCGTCGTGTAGTAGGAGAGGTCGAGCTGATAGAGCACGATGTCCATGACGGACGGCGGCCAGACGGTCATGGACTCAAAGATCGGGTTGGAGTCCGCGTCGACGATGGCATCGTAGGAGCAGATGTCGCCCGTGACGAACTCCTCCATGACGTAGGGGACGGTCGGCTTCGATGCGTAGAAATGGCGCAGTTCGTCGGCATTGTCGATGCGGTAGGTGTCCGTTGCGCCGACGCCCGTGTCGGGTTTGACGATGACGGGATAGCCGACCTCCGCGAGGAACTCTTCGGCAGCGGCGAGCGTCGTGACCTTTGTGAGCCGTGCCGTCGGGATGCCCGCCTTTTTGTAGAAGGGCTTCATCGCGGATTTGTTCTTGATATGATCCATGTCGCCGCTCTGCCAGCCCGTACGAATGTTGAAATCCGTGCGCAGACGTGCGTCGCTCTCAAGCCAAAACTCGTTGTTCGACTCGATCCAGTCGATGCGCCCGTATTTGAAGGTAAAGAATGCGACGGCACGCAGCATTTGATCGTAGTCGGCGAGCGAGGGGACGAAATAATACTCCGTCAGCGACTCGCGCACCTCGTGATGGAGCTGATCGTACGGCGTGTCGCCGATGCCAAGGACGTTGACGCCCTTTTTCTTCAGACGATCGCAGAAGTTCCAATAGACGCGTGGAAACTGCGGGGAGACAAAGATAAAGTTCATGATTGCACCTCTTCTTTACGCCTGTTCGCGCAGGACAAATGGGAGGAAGTAGGTGAACTGCTTCTTCCACCAGTCCCAATCGTGGTCGACATCGTAGCCCCAGAAGTCGACCCATGCGTGAATGTCCTTGCTGTAGAGTACGTCGCCCATGAGCGCCGTCGTGCGGCGACCCTCGTCCTCCCAGCGGCCCTGTCCGACGCAGAGGACGATCCGCCGCTGATTGTAGAGGTCGATGTAGGGGTGATCGCAGGGCATGTTCACGAGGAAGTCGAGCGGGGAGTTGTCGTAGAGTACGTCGTTCATCCAGCCGTCGGTGAAGAATTTCGCATCGTAGACGCCGGAGAGCGCGAGGACACCTCCGAAAAGGTCGGGGCGTCGGAAGAAGACAATCGCGGCGTGCAGACCGCCGAGGCTGCATCCTGCGGCGATGGGTAGCCGTCCGCTCGTGTTCTCCCGATAGATGCAAGGGACGACCTCGTCGATGATGTAGGCGTAGTACTGTTCCTGCCGATGGGCGCGCCACGTTTTGTCGCCCCAGACGTTCGACCATGTCTCAGTGTCGACGGTGTCCACGCAGAAGAGCTGAATGCGGCCGCTGTTGAGATCCTCCGCCAGAGCCTTGATCATGCCGAAGTTCTCGAAGTTGTCGCTCATCGCGTCCTGCGTCGGAAAGACGAGGATCGGCGCGGCGGTGGGCTTTCCGTAGACGCGTATATTCATCACGCGGTCGAGCCGCGTGCTGTGCCAGTTCATTTCTTTGCAGTTTGTCATAAAAGCCTCCTTGTACTTTCTGTTGACAGTTACACTCTAGCGAATCCGAGCGGCTTTGTCAAATGGAATCCCGCAGCGTCACGTTTCTTTCCGAAGGGTCGGAATGCGAAAGACAAAGAAGATGACGTGCAGAAACCACATGACGGCGATTGCGATGCGCGCGTGCGGGTGTTCCGTGAGGAGGAACGAGATGCCCATGAGCGTCGTGACGGGCAGCATGATGCGGAGTTTCTGACCGACGCTCATACCGCGCCGCCCATTCCGCATGAGGCGCATGGTCTGACGGTAGATCCGTGTCGTGCGCAGCCAACGCTCGAGTCGACGTGAGCTGCGCGCGAAGCAGAAGGCGGCGAGCAGGACGAACGGAACGGTCGGCAGGATGGGGAGAAATGCGCCGAGGATGCCGAGTCCAAGGCTGAGAAGTCCGAGCAGGACAAAAAAGATTTTTTTAATGAACATTGATATTTTCCTTTTGAAATAGAGTATTTTTATCGAAAAGAATACCATGTGTTACAGAAAATGGCAACGCAGCATTTTGTAGTTTTTTTGATTTGTGGTATAATACAAGATGGTTTTTCGGGACTCCCGTCCTTTGGAGTTCCCGCGCGGAGAGGAACGAAGCAATGATTCGGATGAAAAATGTTTCCAAGATATATGAGAACGGCGCAGTTGCGCTCGACCATGTGAGCATCGAGATCGGCAAGGGCGAGTTCATCTTCGTCGTCGGCGTGAGCGGAGCGGGGAAATCCACGTTCATCAAGATGCTCCTTCGCGAGGAGCTGCCGACGGAGGGCGAGCTCTTTGTCAACGGGCACGATGTTGTCAACATGGATGCGCAGGATGTGCCGTATCTTAGGCGCGGACTCGGTGTGATCTTTCAGGACTACCGGCTGCTGTCGGACAAGACGGTCTATGAGAATGTGGCGTTTGCGATGCGCGTCATCGAGGCGCCGCGTCAGATGATCCAGCGGCGTGTGAACGCCGTGCTCGATGTGGTCGGGCTGCGCGATAAATACCGCAATTTCCCCTCGCAACTCTCGGGCGGCGAGCAGCAGCGCGTGGCCATCGCACGCGCCATTGTAAACGACCCCGCGATTCTCATTGCGGATGAGCCGACGGGGAATCTCGACCCCGAGACGAGCTGGGATATTATGGATATTTTTAAGCGCATCAATGAGTCGGGGACGACGATTGTCATGGCGACACATGACAAGGGGATTGTCGACACGATGCAGCGTCGTGTCATTGCCATTGAGGGCGGACACATTGTGCGTGACGAGCAGCGCGGAGGATACGGATATGAAGATTAGAACCGCAGAATACTATGTGCAGGAGGTCTTTCGCTCCCTGCGCCGCAACAACTGGATGACGTTTGCGGCGGTTGGTACGGTTGCGGTCTCGCTCTTTATCCTCGGTGTTTTCCTCATTCTCGCGCTGAACATGAACCGCGCGGCATCGCTGCTTGAGTCGCAGGTGCAGATCAGCGTCTATATGAAGGATGATCTTACGGAGGATGCGGAGGAGGAGCTGGGCGCAAAGATTCGCGCACTGCAGGGGATCGAGTCCGTTCAATACGTCAGTCGTGAGGAGGCGCGTGAACGCCTATCGGAGCGCCTCGGGGAGCAGAAATATCTGCTGGACGCGCTTGGCGACAAGAACCCTCTGCCCAATGCCTATGAGGTGACGGTGCGTCAGCCGGACATGGTGGAGACGGCGGCAAAGCAAATCGAGCGCATGGACGGCGTGGAGTCGGCGAAGTATGGGCAGGATGTGGTGGAGCATCTCTTTGACATCACGCGCCTCGTGCGTATCTTCGGCGTGCTGCTCATCCTCCTGCTCGGCGGGGCGACGGTCTTCATCATTGCGAATACGATCCGTCTGACGGTGTTTGCGCGGCGGCGCGAGATTGCGATCATGAAATACGTCGGAGCGACAGATGAGTTCATCCGCTGGCCGTTCGTCTTGGAGGGCATTGTGCTCGGCTGCATCGGCGGGCTGATCTCGGCGTTCGTCCTGCGCAGTTTCTATGCGGGTGTGACGAGCAAGGTCTACGATACGCTGGCGTTCTTCCCATTGATTCCGCAGTCTCCGTTCATGACCTATGTCAGCATTGTCATTGTACTGCTCGGCATGGCAATCGGGGCGGCGGGTGCATGGGTGTCGCTCAAGCGTTTCCTGAAGGTGTAATTGTCCAATGAAAAAAGTGATGAAAAAAACGGTTGCGGCGACGCTTGCCGTGATCTTCTTTGCCGCAGGGCAGGGCGTGGCAGCGACCCTCGAGGAGGAGCGTGACAGCTATGACGCGCAGGTGGAGGAGCTGGGACGCCAGAGCGAGGAGCTCGCGGGCAAGATCGACTCGCTCTCGGAGCAGAAGCGACTTCTCGACGAGGAGGCGAGTGCGGCAATCGCCGAGCACAAGGCGCGCCGTGCCGAGCTGAATGCGACGCTCGAACGCCTCGAGGAGAACGAGGAGAAACTCGAGGTCGCCGAGCGGGACTACGCGCGCAAGAGCGAGGCGCTGGGGAGGCGCGTGCGCGATATCTACATCAATGGGCAGATCTCGTATGTGGATGTGCTTTTCGGTGCGAAGGATTTTTCGGATTTCCTGACGCGCATGGATCTCCTGAAGCGCGTCATCAAGCAGGACTATGATCTCGTCCATGAAGTTCTGACGCAGCGGAATGCGATGCTCGCGCTTAAGGAAGCTCTGGAAAAGGATCGCGCACAGCAGGAGCCTCTGGAGAAGAAGGCGCGTGAGGCGCGTCTGGCGATGGAGGACAAGCTCGAGGCGCAGCAGGCGCTCATCGAGCAGATGAAGTACGACAAGGAGACGATTGACCGCAAGCAGGACGAGTCCCGCGCGGCATCCGAGCGCATCACGCAGATGCTGCAGCGCAGCGGGCTCAGGAATCTGCCCGTGCAGGGGTCGGGCGCGATGCTCTGGCCGCTCGCGGGGGAGATTACCTCGGATTTTGGCTGGCGCACGCACCCCATCACGGGCTCGCAGAGTTTCCATAGTGGCATCGACATCGGCGGCGACTACGGCGAGCCGATTTACGCCGCACAGGCGGGGACGGTCGAGTACGCGGGCTGGATCTCGGGCTATGGCAACGCCGTCATCATCAACCACGGCGGCGGCATCTCGACGCTGTATGGGCACTGTCAGGCACTCCTCGTGAGTACGGGGCAGAGCGTCGCGCAGGGCGAGCTGATCGCCGAGTGTGGCTCGACGGGCAACTCCACGGGGCCGCACTGCCACTTCGAGGTGCGCGTCAACGGCGAGCCGGTGAATCCGCTCGGGTATCTGTAAACGAAAGAGAATATGAGCAGAAAAAAACTAATTTCAATTGTCCTTCTGTCTGCGCTGTTCGGAAGCATGCTGACCGTATTTGCGGCGGGTGCACTCCTGCGCGCGGCGGGACTCTATGCGGACGATGTCCTGCGCTTCTTCGGCGTAATGACGTTCATCCGGGCGCGCTATGTCGATGCGCCGAATACGACAGCACTCATCGATGGTGCGATTGAGGGTATGGTCGCTTCGCTTGATGATCCGCACTCCGTCTATATGCCGCCCGCGATGTTTGAGGAACTGCGCCAGCATACGGAGGGCTCGTTCGGCGGCATCGGCGTGACGATGGGCTTCAAGGACAATATCGTAAAGATCATCTCTGTGCTCGAGGGCACGCCCGGCGAGGCGGCAGGGCTGCGCGCGGGTGATGAGATTCTCGCCGTGGACGGCACGCCGACGAGTGAGATGCAGAACGAGGAGGTCGCGCTCCGCATTCGCGGCGAGGCGGGCACGCAGGTCGTCCTTCGTATCCTGCGCGACGGGCGCGAAGAGGAGTATACGATCACGCGCGACATCATACAGGTTGCGTCCGTGCGCGGCGTGATGGTCGAGGGTACGAGCATCGGATACATCCGTATCGGCTCCTTTGCCGAGCATACGGGCGAGGAGTTCACGAGCGAGATGAACCGTCTCGCGGGCGAGGGCATGACCGCGCTTATCATCGATCTGCGCGAGAACCCGGGCGGACTCATCACGAGCTGCGTCGCCGTCGCCGAGCAGATTGTGCCTGCGGGTGTGATTGTCTCCGTCATCGACCGCGACGGCGATGAGGAGGTCTATCGTTCTTCGCTCAGTGCACGCAAATATCCGATCGCCGTTCTCATCGATGAGAACAGCGCGAGTGCCTCGGAGATTCTCGCGGGCGCGTTGCAGGATACGGGCGCGGGGACAATCATCGGCACGACCTCGTATGGCAAAGGCTCCGTACAGGCGGTCCTGCCGCTCTTTCACGAGGACGGGCTGAAGCTCACGATCGCCAAGTATGTGACGCCAAATGGCCGCTCCATCGACGGCACGGGCATCACGCCCGACATCATCGTCGAGCGCAGCCCGCAGGATACCGAGGACGTGCAATTCGATGCGGCGAAGCAGTATCTCATCGAGCATCCGTCGCTCTAAGGAAAACATAACAACATTCTAATTAGGACATAGCGCCCCTGCGTTAGCATGGGCGCATTGTTATATGGACGTATTTCCTAATCGAGGTGGACTTTATGTATCATAAGGGACGCAAGCGGCGTGCGTTTGC
>CAUVFG010000053.1:0-7902 GCA_963551125.1 uncultured Selenomonas sp.
AGAACCGTCTCAAGGAAATCCAGTCCATGTACGTCCCCTTCTGGCTGTTCGACTCGAAGGTACACGCGAGCGCGACCTTTAGCGCGGAGAACGACAGAGTCACCGAGACGGCGGACGAGATCATCACCGAGACCAGTCACTACACCTGCGAGCGCAGCGGCTCCATGGCATTCGAGCGCATCCCCGTCGACGGCAGCGAGCGCATGGACGACAGCTACATGGAGAGCATCGAACCGTTCGACTACAGCGAGCTCGAGCCCTTCTCCGCCGCCTACCTCACGGGGCACGTTGCGGACAAATACGACGTGGACGCAGAGGCGAGTGCCCCGCGCGCGGATGCGCGTGTCGAGACGAGTGCCGTCGGCGTCCTTGAGAGCACCGTCACGGGCTACGACCGCTGCTCGCTCGACGGCGAGGCGCAAATCATCAAGGAGGACGGCAACGTCAGCTACGCCATGGCTCCCGTCTGGATTCTCACGACGAAGTTTGACGGAAAGCCCTACACCTTCATGATGAACGGACAGACCGGCAAGGTCGTCGGCTCCGTCCCCGTCGACCGGGCGAAGGTGCTGCTCTACTCCATCATCCCCGCTGTCCTCAGCATCCCCGTTTTCTACTACATCGTGAAATTCATGATGTCGGACTGACGCAGGAGGTGAACTGTTTATGGAAACGATTGGTATCTCCCTTGTCTGCGCCATCATCCTCGGCGTCGTGATCTACTTCTTCCTCATGGGGCAGGCGAGCAATGTCGCACAGGCCTCCGAGGCGGATGAGTACCTCGATCGAGAGAGCTTCTCCCTCGACGTCAGCAAGGACAGCTTCCTCTACACCTCCGTCACGCGCCAGACAAAGGCGAAGAAATCCTCCGACGATAAATAACGTCGAAAAGACTTGAAGGAGGTAGACAGCGGAGGCGGATGCCTACCTGAACCACGACAGCTTCCGGCTCGAGCAGAGCGAGGACAACTTCCTCTATACCACCGTCACACGTCGGACCAAGGAAAAGAAGGAATCCTCCTCTGGCTCCAATGTCAGCACCTCCAGCAGCCATGGCGGCGGCGGGAAGTTCTAACGCGACAAGCTGGAATCTCCAGCAGTATACCAATCGGGAGCGCAGCCCGATGGCGAACTCCAACTACTTATGTAACGAAGCGTTCGCACAGGGCGCGCCCCCGATTTTCTATATGATAAAAGAGGTAACACCATGCCCGACACAAGCGTCAGTACAAATGCCCCAAATGCGGCGCACCGCTCACCTTCCTCCCCGGACATAACCACGTCACCTGTGAGTTCTGCGATGCCAAGATCAGCATTGCAGAGATGGATGCCCTCTATGCTGCAAAAGAGAAGCCGGCGGCATCCGCAGCAGAGGCACAGGAGACGCGCTGGAACACCGCGAATGCAGGCAGCACATGGGATGATACCGAAACGGCGCACATGATGATCCAGACGTGTTCCTCCTGCGGTGCAGAGCTCGTCTCCGACGGCAACACCATGGCGACCGAGTGCGCCTACTGCGGCAGCCCGAACATGATCCCGCGCCGCTTCGACGGCATGCTGCGCCCCGACTATGTCATTCCATTCAAGAAGACGAAGGAGGAAGCCATCGCCGCGCTCAAGGAGTTCTACAAGGGGAAAAAGCTGCTCCCGAAGGCGTTCCGCGACGAGAACCGCATCAAGGAGATCCAGTCCATGTACGTCCCCTTCTGGCTCTTCGACGCGCAGGTAAGCGCCAGCATGGACTTCAGCGCGGAAACGAGGAGTCGGCGCGAGACGGCGGACGAGATCATCATCGAGACCAGCCACTATCGCTGCGAGCGCAGCGGCGAGATGACGTTCCGCGGCATCCCCGTTGACGCGAGCAAACGCCTGGACGACAAGTACATGGACAGCATCGAGCCGTTCGACTATAGCGAGCTCGAGCCCTTCTCCGCCGCCTACTTCACAGGGCACGTCGCGGATAAGTACGACGTGGACGCAGAGGCAAGCGCCCCCCGCGCGGACAAGCGCGTCGAGACGAGTGCCATCGGCGTCCTCGAGAGCACCGTCACGGGGTACGACCGCTGCTCCCTCGACGGCGAGGCACAGATCATCAAGGAGGGCGGCAATGTCAGCTACGCCATGGCGCCCGTCTGGATTCTCACGACGAAATTCGACGGGAAGCCCTACACCTTTATGATGAACGGACAGACCGGCAAGGTCGTCGGCTCCGTGCCCATCGACAAAACAAAGGTGCTGCTCTACTCCATCATCCCCGCCATCCTGAGCATCCCCATTTTCTACTACATCGTGAAATTCATGATGTCGGATTGACGCAGGAGGTGAACTGTTTATGGAAACGATTGGCACAGCCCTCGTCTGCGCGATCATCCTCGGCGCCCTGATCTACTATTTCCTCATGGGGCAGGCAAGCAATGTCGCACACGCGACAAAGGCGGATAAGTACCTCGATCAGGAGAGCTTCAACCTCGTCGTCAGCGAGGACAGCTTCCTCTACACCTCAATCACACGCGAGCGCAAGGCGAAAAAATCCTCCAAGAACGAATAGCACGACCTGAAGGAGGTACGACAAATGACGAGGGAATCGAGCACCTGACGAAGAAATTCCTGCCCACCCTCAAAGACAACCTATACGCAAACGCATTCCAACTGTTCGGCGCGACCACAGGCGAGATGCTCGCCTGCTACGCGCAGGAGAAGCGCCCCTTCACCACTGCGGGCGTGCTCGTTGCAGACACGCGGACAGCGACGGATAGCACAGCACAGACGAAGAACAAAGACGCAGAGTGGTGCTCTGTGGAGGATTTGCAGGCGTTGTGCGTGCAAAAAAGATGCGCTAAGATGGCGGTGCTGAATTTATCAGTTTTTCCCTAATTGAAAGGAGCGATTCATCATGAAAACACGATTCTTTGGATTCCTCGCTACCGCCCTCTTCGCAGCGGGCATTCTCCTCGGTGCACCCGGTATGGCATCCGCCCACGGCATGACCTATTGGGAGGCGACACTTGTTCCGCCCGGTGAGGTTGCAGGCGGACCGAATCAGTTGGAGCCGCGCAAAAGCACACTCTCTGATGCCGCGCGGATCATCACCGACGCAGGAATCGAAGTCGACTGTCAGGTGAAAGACTTCACAGGCGACGGCATGCGCTTCGTCACCTATACCTTCAACGGTGCCGAACCCTTCGTCTTCCGCGCCGTCACAGGAGCGAAGGACACGCGCGACGCCGATGCGCTGACCGTGACGAGCTACGATGTCATGGGACCGAGTGTCCGCACCCTCGGCGGTCTCCATGTTGGAAAGAGCTACGAGGACATCGAAGAGATGTACGGCGAACCATCCTTCTCCGAGACAACCAAGGACGGGCTCACCGCCTGCACCTACGCATTTGATGACAAGGCCGCTACGCTCACCTTTGACATCGACGACGCCGGCATCATCCAGGCAATTCACTTCCGCACGGAGATCTGAAGTTCATAGACAGACAGCAAACAGCCTCACGCTCTGCTCTGAGCGTGAGGCTGTTTTTATATTGCTTAAAACCTAAACACAACATAATAGATATCAGGATGTTTCCTTCGCGTGTTTCTCAAGCTCCGAAAGCTGACTGCGCAGGATATCCAGCTCGATCTCCGCCTCGTTGATCCTTTTCTCAGACGGGATAACCGCACGCCTGTACGCATCCGAATCCAAGCGATCCGCGTAGGAAAGCTGTATCTCCTCCTTCTCCAGGCGAAGCTGGGCGAGACTTTTTTCCTTCATATCGATATACTGGCGCAGCAGGCGCGCATTGGCGAGCATCTGCGCCATCGCGTCAATCTCCCCCTCGGAGACCTCCTTCTTGCCGCCGAAGAGAGCCGCCGCCGAAAGACTGACCAGCGGTACAAGCGACACGGCGCTTCCTGCCAATGCGCCGACAAGCGCAACACCCGCAGCCGCAGAACTCACGGAGGAGCGCAGCCCCGGCACGCCGGATGCGAGCGCCGCCCCCGTCGCTGCAGCGCCGAGAGACGAGGATCCCGTCACTGCCTTCGCCACGGCAGAGGCTGCGGCACGACGCGCCGTATACGCCCCGATCTCCTCCTCTGTCCACGTATTTGCCGCACGCTCACGATTGCGTGTAAACGTCCGCTGATTGACCAGGAACTCCATCAAGGCATCCTTCCTGATCTGATAGCCGCTTCGGTTTCCCTCGCCCTCGGCTGGAAGTTCTCCGTCCCGAATCTTCTTCCGCACCGTGTACTCCGACAACCCCGAAATCTTTGCAACATCCTCCGTCGTATAGTACGCCTTGTCCAGCAGGTCTGCCCTGCGCTCCACCTCCTTCATCACATCGTCCTTCGTCATCCCTTTCGCAAGCAGAGCGCCTGCAATTCCCAATATAATAGGTAACATAAAAGCACCTTCTTTCACAAAGCCATTATAGCACCTTCTGTTTGACAATGCAAATTTTTAGATTAATATTGACACCAATCAATAAAACATATATAATCAACGCACACATGCAAAATAATGATATATTTTTTAAAAACACCATTGACAGCAATGCAAAAGTCATGTTATTCTATACTTACAGACACAAAAACAACGCAATGCACAAAAGGAGGTGAACATCATGCCCCTGTTTCTTCTCGGCTTTACCGCCGCTGGTATTCTGATCGTCGCGCTCAAGAAGGCATGATTAACGAAAGGAAAAGTTTCAATGTTTGCAGTCGCTTTGGTCGCCATCCCCATGGCAACACGGGTTGGAATCGCATTGTTCAGTGCCGGAGCTTTGCTCGCTGTCGAAGTCGCCGTTCGCTACGAGAAAGGGAATATCCCCTCCTCATCGCCGCAAAAGGCGTAAGGCAAACAAAGCGGCAGGCGATGCCATCCTGCATCGCCTGCTGTCCAGATTTACTAGAAAACAGGAGGCAGTCAATGAAACGCAAGATCACCGTAAAAAAATCAGCCGACAGCTTGTCCTTCTATCTGATGACCGAATTATCCCCCGTATTTCTTTTCACGCAACGCTTCAGCAAAGGTGTCTACAAATATTTCCGAAAGGGAAGATCCGAAGCAGAAGTCAAATCCTTCAAAGGCTGGAATCGCAACCCACGACTGGACAAAACAATCGAAAAGCTGCCGTTGTACCTCCATTTCGCCAAGAAGGAGTTACTGCCTATCTAAGGAGGATGAATCATGGAGCAATATAAAATCAATCTCCACATCACGGAGTCGTGCAATTATCGTTGTGGTTATTGTTTTGCACATTTCGGAAAAAAGAAAGACCTCCCTGTCGACGCATGGAAAAAAATCATCCGCAATATCAAGGGCTCCGGTCTGATCAACGCAATCAACTTTGCCGGTGGCGAACCCGTCCTCTATCGTGGATTTTCCGATCTGACGATGTATGCAAAATCGGAGGGATTCGCTCTATCCATCATCTCCAACGGGTCGCTCCTCCGGAATCCAACATATACGCCATCTGTCCTGTTCAAAGAATTCTCTACACTCGGCATCTCCATTGATAGTTTCAACCCGCACACCCTCTGCACTCTTGGATGCTGTGACGCGAACAAGAAAACACTCTCTACACACGAACTGAAGGAGATCGTTGCCGCAGCGAAAGAAATCAACCCAGAAATAAAGATCAAGATCAATACAGTGGTGTCAAAGTGCAACAAAGACGAACTCATACCGCATATTGAAGAGGAGCTTCCTATCAGCCGTTGGAAATTCTTCAAGATCAAAGAGTTCGATGACAACAACTTTTCTAATGCGGGGCTTCTCATCACAGATCAGGAGTTTGACGTATTCATGAACCGCAACAAGCGCGTACGGGGAGAAAGCATAGCGGAACGAACGCTGACCCGCTCCTACATCATGGTCGATAGCCAAGGAAATCTCGTAGATGACTTCGGGTCATCCTATCAAATAGTGGGAAACCTCCTATCTGAAGACTTCACGGAGGCGTTTCATAGATATAAGCTGGACAAGCGCTTATATCACCAGCGCTATTAAACTCATAGCTTTGACAAGGAGGTGAAATCATGCCATTCTTCATGCTTGGATTCTGGTCGGCAGGCATCCTCATCGCCATTTGGGAGAATTGAAAGGTATAGGAGGTTCATCATGAAAATCAACGAGATCATCGACGCAATTCTGGAAACAATCTCCAACATCGGCACAGAGGATGATGTGCGCAGTGCACAAGCAGGAATCATTTCCGCAGGTGTACTCTACGCATTGGTGAAGGCGAATCAATCCACTACGCCCCCATCGAAGTAATTCTCCTCTACAAAAAAAGAGGCTGTTGCACGAGGTCTTTTGACTCATGTAACAGCCTTTGTTTTATGCTTTTGTTAGTGTTATCCGAACGCGCAGAACCCACCTACAGCTTGTCTTGTTCGTTATCATTGGCAATCTGTACGGGGGGCGCGCCTTGATCGTGTCTGTATCGGCAGCATCAGAACCACTTTGCACCATATAGAAAAGTCCCATCCGAAGACGAGGCTTTCATTCAAATCCCAGCAATTTGCTTGCCACCTGCTAGGTAGCAGCTAACATCCCTCAATGATTATAGTGAATCACGCTCCGATTGTCAACATGATTCCGCCGCTACGCCTCCCGCGCCATCCGGAATGCAGCGAGCACCGTCAGCATCTCCTCGGGGAGGCGGGTTTCAACAGCTCGCTTCTCCTCATCCGTGCAGCCGTAGAACGCCTCTGCGATGCTGCCCGCGATGCAGGCGGTGGTGTCGGTGTCGCCACCGAGGGAGACGGCGTTACGGATGGCGTCGATGAGATCCCTGCTCTCAAGGAAGGAGATGATCGCCTCGGGGACGCTCCCCTGACAGGTGGCGTCCATGTGGTAGGTCGGGCGGATCGTATCGAGTGTGCGGTCAAGGTTGTAGCCGAACACCTCCGTGATATAGTCCCTGATCTCCTCCTGTGTATGCCCCGTGCGCGCGAGGAATATGGCGCTCGCGATCGCGTCCGCGCCCTTCACGCCCTCGGGGTGATTGTGCGTGACCTCTGCCGTCCACCGCGCGACCTCACGCGTGCGCGCGAGGCTGTCATAGAGCCAGCCGACGGAGGAGACGCGCATCGCGGAGCCGTTGCCGAAGCTGCCGTAGGGCTGCGGACCGTCCATCGCGAGCCACTGCCGAAAGAGTCCGCCGTAGCCGACGCGTGGATAGCGCCGCCCCCAGTGCTGCATAAGGCGCACAACGTCCGTTTTCACATTTTCCTCGGACGCTCCTGCGCCCGCTGCGATCAGCGCCTCGGCGACGGCAACGGTCATGACGGTATCGTCGGTAAAGCGTGCGTGCGGCGGGAAAAGCGGAAAGTCCTTCGTCTTTTCCCCGCGATCGAATTCATAGGGGGAGCCAATGATATCCCCCAGTATTGCACCGTACATTGTACTGTTCCTTTCTTGATAAAATTCTTGCAGTAAACGCTCAAGGCGCCCCGTCCACCGCTCGCGCGGTCCCCCTCCCCCGTCACGACGGGGGAGGCTTTGCATTACGGCATTTACCCTGCTTTGAAATTATAGATCGGCTTCAGCACCTCGATCACGTCCACACTGTCCTCAATCACGTCGAGAATATCCGCAAGCGACTTGTACGCCATCGGCGCCTCGTCGAGCGTGTTCTCGTTGACGGCGGTGGTGTAGACATCCGCCATTGTTTCGCGGAATTCCTCCATCGAGAGGCGTTCCTTCGCCGCCGTGCGCGACATGAGGCGTCCCGCCCCATGCGGCGCGGAGTAGTTCCAGTCGGGATCGCCGCGTCCGACGGCGAGGATGCTGCCGTCGCGCATATTGATCGGAATAAGGACGCGCTCGCCCGCATGCGCCGCAATCGCGCCCTTGCGCAGGATACGCTCGTCGGTATCAATGTAGTTGTGTACCGTGTGGAA
>CAUVFG010000054.1:0-7890 GCA_963551125.1 uncultured Selenomonas sp.
TCCACGAAATGCGGTGAATGCGGTAGACACTGCCGACGAGGAAGCCAATATCGTAATTGTTGATCTCCGTAACGATGATGTTCTGGAGCTCATCTGCTGTCTGGAGGTTGAGGCAGCGTGCCATATTGACGAGCGGAATCGCCTTGCCGCGGAGCGTGAAGAGCCCGTCTACATAGGGATGCGCCTCGGGCATTGCCGTGACCGGGGCGCGTGTAATGACCTCACGCACCTTGGCGACATTGATGCCGTAGTTCACCTTCCCAATGCTGAACTCGACAATCTCAAACTCGTTCGTTCCTGTCTCAAGCAGGATACCTTTTCTCTCTTCTGCAACCGTCTCTGCCATTTATCTCTCTCCCCCATGCTTGTAAACATTGTTTGCTAAGCTCTCTATTCGCCCTTCAGGAAAAAAATCCTGCCTGTTTTGATAAAAAACTATTTCTCTGATAAATATGTCCATCCATCGCGCTGTGCAACGATACCGTCCTTGAGAAGTCTGCCAAGTGCGCGCTTGAACGCCCCTTTACTGATATGAAATCGATCCTGAATGACCTCGGGCGATGTAGCATCGGTGTATGGCATCTTGCCGTCATGTTCCCTCAGGAGGGCAAGCAGACGATCTGCATCCTCGATACGAGCCGTCTCCTTGGGAGGTCGGAGTGAAGCGTTCAGACGCCCATCCTCACGCAGATAGGTTACGCGTATCTCTACGGTCTCCCCTACACGCGGGCGATTTTGAACCTCGCGATGATCGATAAACGCGATGTAGCGTTCCTCGGTGAAGAGGAAGATGCCGCGCTCGGTGATATTGTAGACCGATGCCTTCAGGCGGTCTCCCACGCGCACCCCTTCGGCAGGACGTGAGGCACGGCGCAGCTCGTCTTCTA
Organism: uncultured Selenomonas sp.; assembly: GCA_963551125.1. GTDB lineage: Bacteria > Bacillota > Negativicutes > Selenomonadales > Selenomonadaceae > Centipeda. Next base: position 888 of record CAUVFG010000054.1, read on the forward strand.
CCTCCATCGTCACGGCGAGACGTCCGGATTTATCCGTATAGAGCTTTGCCCATACGGTCTCGCCGATCTGCGGACGACCGCGCATCCCTGCATAGGGGAGAAAAATGCCGCGCTCCGCTCCGACATCGAGGAACGCGCCCTCCTTTGTGACGTTGATGACGCGCAAACGGGCAACCTGCCCCTCCTTCATGCGCGGTGTGCGCATACTTGCCGTGAGGCGACGTTTCGGATCCAGATAGAGAAAGACCCGGATGCGATCCCCGATCTTGACGGGCGCAGTCTGTTGAACGGTGTGCAGCAAGATATCGTCACTTGTATTGCCGGTCTCCGCATCTAGGAACACACCGAGTTCACTCTCACGTACAGCGGTGAGTTCGGCAACCTGACTTGGACCGTATTTGCACGGGCGTTTCGTATCGTTGCCCCTCTGCGTTCCTTTCTGCATGAACTTTATTCCTCATACGGGGTCAGCTTCGCATCGCCCCATAAGCGCTCTAAGGCGTAGTATTCGCGTGACTCCTGTTGGAAGACATGTGCGACAGTATCACCGTAGTCGAGCAGAATCCATTCGCCCTCGCGGTAGCCCTCCTTATGTAGGAACGAAATACCTGCTTCTTCCATTTTCTCCTCAATATTGTCTGCAATCGCACGCACCTGCGTTGCTGTGTTCGCAGAACAGATCACAAAATAATCATTCGTCGACATGAGACCGATCATGTCCATCTCCACAATATCGCGTGCCTTTTTTTCATCTGCCGCCGCGCAAATCACGCGGCATTTTTCCTGCTCTGTCAATTCTGCTCCTCCTGTTTCTCCGTACCCGCCTCTGGCGGGAAAAGTTCATGTATGATTTCGTCCGTTGCTGTACGATCCATAATCCAAACAGTATCATCGTCCCGTGAAAAGTCACCGGGCAGCATGATGGTGCGCGGCGGCTCGGTGTTCAGCTTCCGAATAACGTTGCCGATGTGCACAGAGTCAAACAGCTCTGCGCTTGTCGTCACATTCTGCTTTAGAATATCTGCAATGGCCGGGATTTTGGGTAATGTATCAACGCGCAGCAGCTTAGCATAGAATGCCTTGACAAATTTCTGCTGGCGCTGTGTGCGTCCAAGATCGCCAAGATCGTCGCTGCGATAGCGCAGATAATGCTCCACCCCCACACCGTCCAAATGACGATATCCCTGCCGCATATGAATGGACAGTCCCGCTTCCGGATCGTCATAGTTCATGTTGCGCTCGATATAGAGATCGACGCCGCCGAGAGCATCGACGATCTGTCCGAAGGTTGCAAGGTCGATGACGACATACTGATGGATGGAGATGTCAAACATCTGATTGATCGTTCGCACCATCAGCGGCGCTCCCCCTACGGCGTAGACATTGGCGAGACGCGTCTCGCCTTTATCCTGTGCCATCTTTACCCATGTATCGCGTGGGATGTTGAGAATACGTACCTTTCCCGTTGCATTTTCCATGCTAATAAGTAGGATGGCGTCGGCACGCTTTTCCTCCACGTTGTCCATGTTGACCGCATCATCCAGACCGAGGACGAGTACGTTGGTATAACCGTCAAAACGGACGTCCACCTCACCCCGATTTACCTCCTGTCTGATGAGGTATGCCTCGTACATATCGCGTACATCTCGATATGCCTGTACTCCCCAGCCAATGATATAGTAACCCGCAATACCGATTGCCGCAAGCAGGAAGATCATGCGGATGAGACGGAAAATGCCACGCAGAAACGCCATACGTCGGCGGCGTGCCCGCTGACTGCGGCGTTTTTTTATATTTTCACGCGAATTTTCGCTCTGTAATTGTGCAGCAAGCTCCTCCGCATCGTATTCCGACATCGCCACCCCCTCCCGCCTTTATAACATTATTTATCGGCGTCGCTCAAGAATGAGTTCATTGCGCGCCGTAATCGTATCGGGATGAATGAGACCGCCCTTTTGTGCAACAAATAGGATGGACTCCGTCAACCCGACGAGCATCATCTCGTCTAAAGATGCCGTGCGGGAAAGTTCCCTCAAATACTCCACCTCGGGATAGTCGCGTGACGGCTCAATCATATCCGCATAGTAGATGATCTTGTCGAGTGCCGTCATGTTCGCCCCGCCGACCGTATGCCGCCAGACTGCCTGTGCAATCGTCGCATCGTTCACGCCATATAGCTCGTAGATCAAATAGGCGCCTACATAGGCGTGCAGGAGGAGGGGCATGGCGGACTCAATTTTACCGATGGGAATCCCGCGGCGGCGTGCCTCCATTGGGAGCGCCGCTGTTTCGTATACACGCCCGCAGTCATGCAGGAGGCCCGCAACGCGTGCGCGCTCCTCATTCATGCCGAAGCGACGTGCCAGCGCAGCAGCCGTATCCGCAACGCCAAGGGAATGCTGATAGCGGCTCGTGGTCAGCTGCTGCTCAAGGATGGCACGCATCTCCTCATAGGTCTTTGTCATGCTCACGATACAGCCCCCGTTTCTCAATATACTCCTCTACGGCACGCGGCACAAGATGGCGGATGGACAGTCCCGCGCGGATGCGCGCGCGAATGATGGTCGATGAAATCTCCAAATGCGGTGTCGGCAGCACCTCGATGTGACTGCGTTCCTCTGCCGTAAATTTTTCTGCAATCAGCACCTCGTCCAGCGGAACGCCCTGCCGTGTCGCAACGATGAAGCGGCAGGAACGCAGCAGCTGCTCCGGCTCGTGCCAGAGATAGAGGTCGTTCATGGCATCTGCACCCGTGATAAAGAAAAGCTCTGTATCTCCCAAATTGGAGCGAAGTTGCGTAATTGTATCCACCGTATAGGAAGGTCCGTCTCTTTTTAGCTCAATGTCGGATACAGAGAAATGCGGGTTCTCCGCGACTGCATACGCTGTCATGATCAGGCGATCCTCGGCGGATGCCGCACGCGCCCCATCTTTATGCGGCGGACGTGCGGACGGAATGAAGAGAATCTCGTCCAAATGCGCGTCAGCGCGCACCATCTCCGCAGTAATAAGGTGTCCCATATGGATTGGGTCGAATGTGCCGCCCATAATTCCAATGCGCCGCTTCAAAGCACTCACCTCACGATCCACAGAAATACCATTATGAGCACAGTCGTCAATATAAATATAACGCCTGCATACAGATAGTCAAGTATATCGTGACGTCCTTTTGGCGACGTTGCATATTGTTTGATCGTACGCAGATAGGCATTCAGGTGTCGCATGCGCTCATTTTTTCACGGGGGCGCTCCCACGTATCTGCCCCTCGCCATAGACGAGATATTTCGTGCTGGTCAGGGCGTCCAGCCCCATCGGACCGCGCACGTGTAGCTTCTGCGTGCTGATGCCGATCTCTGCGCCAAAGCCGAACTCGAAGCCGTCCGTAAATCTCGTTGAGGCGTTGACATAGACGGTCGAGGCATCCACTCTCTGCTGAAAGTCATGTGCCGCCCGTATGTCGTTCGTGACAATCGTTTCGGAATGTCCTGTATTATAGCGGTTGATATGAGCGACAGCCGCATCGAGATCCTCCACGATGCGGACGGACAGGATGAGATCCCCGTACTCGGTTGACCAATCCTCCTCCATTGCTGCGGAGATGTTCGGTAGGATGCGGCAGGTCTTGCTACAGCCGCGCAGTTCCACGCCGTCCGCACAGAGGAGCGTAGCCATCTGAGGCAGGAACTCTGCTGCAATCTCTTCGTGGACGAGCAGCGTTTCCGCCGCGTTGCAGACGGATGGACGCGAGACCTTCGCATTCTCCACAATGCGGAGCGCCATCGCTGTATCAGCTGCACGGTCTACGTAGATATGACAGACACCCGCGCCTGTCTCTATGACGGGAACCGTGCTACTCTCGACGATACGGCGGATGAGCCCCGCGCCGCCGCGCGGGATGATGACATCGAGCAGCCCCGTCAGATGCGTCATAACATCGACGGCGGCACGCTCCTTCATTGCGAGCAGCTGGACGGCACCTGTCGGAATCCCCGCACTGTATGCAGCGTGCGAAAGCACATCCGCTATGATGCAGTTGGAGCGGAGCGCGTCAGAGCCGCCGCGCAGAAGAACCGCATTGCCCGACTTTAGACAAAGGCCGATCGCATCAGCCGTCACATTCGGGCGTGCCTCGTAGATCATTCCAATAACGCCGAGTGGGACACGCACACGACGGATCTCCAGTCCATTTGGGCGGCGCACGGAATAGTCCTCTCTACCCAGTGGGTCAGGTAGAGCGGCAGTCAAGCGCAGCCCCTCTGTCATCGCGGTAACGCGGCTCTCATCAAGGCGTAGACGATCCAGATAGGACGCGCGTATGCCTGCGCTGGTCGCCTCCGCGACATCCTCTGCATTTTCACGGAGAATCTCATTCATGTGCGCGGTCAGTGCATCTGCCATTGCATCGAGTGCTGCATTACGCACATCTGTCCGAAGCACTGCAAGCTGATAGGATGCAGCCTTTGCCGCCTCTGCCAGCGCACGAATCTCCTGCTCCATCATCATTCACACTCCTTGGGAATCACTGATAAAATGAAGTTCTCCGGATTGGCAGCAGATTTTTTGTCCTGCCAAGGAAACAAACCGGACGCAGAGTGGTGCTCTGTGGAGGATTTGTTGACGATGGCAGGACGAAAAAGATGCGCCAAGTCGGCGGGACTGAATTTATCAGTGTTTCCCTTATACCATCAGCACCATATTATCCCGATGAATGATCTCCTCATGCGCCGCATCCGCGACAAGCGCAGGAAAATCTGCCGTCTGATGTCCCATCAGGCGTGCAATATCTGCGGCGTCATATGCTGCAATCCCGCGTGCAATCTCCTGTCCATCAGGGCTGAGGACGCGTATTGTGTCCCCTGCGGAGAATTCACCGTAAACGTCGGTCACGCCGACCGCGAGCAGGCTCGCCCCACGGCGCATAGCAAGAATACAGCCTTCGTCTACGGCGATCTCCCCCATCAGACGCTGACCAAATGCGAGCCAACTCTTGCGCGTCCTGAGATGTGCCTCACGCGCCGGAAAGAGTGTTCCGACTTCTTTTCCGTACAGGATACTACGGACGATGCCGTCCTCGTCACCGCGCGCAATCACCATCGTCACACCCGCGTTCTGAGCAATCCTTGCAGCCTCGATCTTCGTCTGCATCCCACCAGTTCCTTGTGCAGACCCTGCTCCGCCTGCGATGCACTCGATCTCCGGCGTGATCTCCAGAATCTCCGAGATCAGCTTTGCGGATGTATCCGCGCGCGGGTTCGTTGTATAGACGCCGTCAACATCCGAAAGGATAATCAATGCATCGGCATCGACAAGCGCGGCGACAACGGCGGACAGATTGTCGTTGTCCCCGATCTTGATCTCATCGACTGCAACCGCGTCATTCTCGTTGATGACGGGAATGACATTCATCCCGAGGAGCGCCAAGAGGGCATTGCGCGAATTCATATACTGATGGTGGCGTGCGGCATTTTCTTTCGTGAGGAGCACCTGCGCCATCGTGCGTCCATATTCGTGGAAGAATTTCTCGTAGATATGGAGCAGTGCACCCTGACCGATTGCTGCAAGTGCCTGTCGTGCAGGGACACTTGCAGGACGCTCGGCAAGTCCAAGCGCGTTCATCCCCGCTGCAATCGCACCGGAGGAAACAAGCAGAATCTCCTTCCCCTGATTAGCCTCATCGATAAGTTCGCGTACGAGATGCTCGATCCGATGGAGATTCATGCCGCCCGATGGATGCGTGAGCGTGCTCGTTCCCACCTTGACGACGATGCGCTTTGCTGTGCGCAGCTGATCGCGCGCACTCATAGCTCGATCCTGGGCTTATCGAAATTGCGTCGAAAGAGCAGGCCATTCCGCCCGATCACCTGAACGAGATTTGCATCGGCGCGTTCCGCAAGAACGGTAATGGCATCCTCGGGTTCATCCGGTGCGTTTTGCAGGACGCGAACCTTGATGAGTTCACGCTTCTTGATTGCCTCGCGTGCGGAGGCAACGACCGTAGGCGTCACCCCTTCCTTCCCGATCATGACGATGGCTTCCTCTGTCATGCCGAGAGAGCGCAGCTTACGAATCTGTTTACTGGTCAGAGAGTTTCGCAGCAAAATCCTTCCTCCATTTACTCCTGATAGTCGAATGCCATGTCCCCAATGTGCACGGTCATGCCCTCTTTGATGCCGCGCACACGCAGCTTTTCGTCGAGCCCCTTGAGACGCCAGATGTACTGGAAACGCCGCACCGCTTCATCATTGTTGAAATTCGTCATGGCAACGAGTTTTTCAATCGCCTTGCCGGAAACGATAAAGTCGCCCGCATCGTTGCGCGAGATCGTCACCTTTTCGTCATCCTCGGCATTCTGGTCGAAGACGGCGACGTCGTCCTCCTCGGACTCCGGCTCAGGGACATAGTCGTCCAGCCATGCGCCGACGTGATCGATGAGCTCCTGTACACCCGTACGCGTTGCCGCCGAAATGGCAAAGAACTCCAGCCCTTCGCGCTCTGCAAGTTCCTTGAGGCGCGGCAGGTGTTCGGCAGCAGACGGGAGGTCGATCTTATTTGCTACGAGAATCTGCGTCCGTCGTGCAATTTTCTCGCTGTATCGGCCGAGCTCCGTGTTGATCTTGTAGTAGTCCTCGACGGGATCGCGCCCCTCAATGCCGGAGGCATCCACGATATGCAAAATGAGGCGCGTGCGCTCCACATGACGCAGGAAATCATGCCCCAGTCCAACGCCGTCGGCGGCGCCCTCAATGAGTCCCGGAATATCTGCCATGACGAAGCTCTTCTCATAGTCCGTCTGCACGACACCGAGGACGGGCGTGAGCGTCGTAAAGTGATAGTCTGCAATCTCGGGGCGTGCCGCCGAGCAGGAGGCAACAAGGCTCGACTTACCAACGCTCGGATAACCGACAAGCCCGACATCAGCAAGGAGTTTGAGCTCCAGACGCAGTTTGCGGCTCTCGCCCGGCTCGCCAAACTCGGCAAAGGACGGCGCGCGGTTCGCCGCATT
>CAUVFG010000055.1:0-7745 GCA_963551125.1 uncultured Selenomonas sp.
GCGTCATTCGTCCCTACATCACACTCGCGGAGCAGCTCGGCTGCACCGTTTGCTCGCTCGCCGAAGGACCCATCTCCCATGTGGAGGTCGTCTACAACGGCGAAATCACGGAGGTCAACACGAGCTTTCTCACAACGGCGATTCTCAAGGGCATGCTCAACCCCATCCTCGAGAGCGAGATCAACTACGTCAACGCGCCGAGTGTCGCGAAGTCGCGCGGCATCAAGGTGACGGAGATCAAGGAAAAGGAAACCTCGCACTACTCAACGCTCATCACCGTGCGTGTCACGACGGGGGCGGGGACGGCAGAAGCGGGCACGGCAGAGGTACAGGGCACGCTCTTCGGTACGGAGGGACGCATTGTACGGATCAACGGATTCCGTGTGGATATTGACCCGCACGCACGTCTCCTCATCTGTCCGCACATCAACCGCCCCGGCGTCATCGGCACGGTCGGCTCCATCATGGGCGAGGCTGGCATCAACATCTCGTCGATGCAGGTCGGCAAGTCCAAGCGCGAGGGCATGAGTATCATGGCACTCACGATCGACCACGACATCCCCGATGATACGCTTGCGCGTGTGCTTGCGATCGATGGCATCTTCGATGCAAAGTTTGTCAATTTTGAGACAATCTGATCGGATTTCAGCCTTTTTCCATAATTGTTCGCTATGATATAGTCAAAAGGACAAAGAATACGATAGACTAAGGAGGCAAAAGCCTGTGAATACACTCAAGACCACAATGCTCATGGCACTCCTCATGGCGCTCATGGTTGCGCTCGGCGGCATATTCGCCGGACATACGGGCATGACTGTCATGCTTGTCATTGCGCTCGGCATGAACTTTTTCTCATACTGGTTCTCCGACCGCATGGTGCTCAGCATGTATAACGCGCAGGAGGTCGACCGCCAGAGTGCACCTGAGCTCTACGGGCTCGTGGAGAAGCTCGCGGGACGTGCGGGGCTTCCGATGCCGCGCGTCTACATCATCAACGAGGATGCGCCGAACGCGTTCGCGACGGGGCGCAACCCGTCGAACGCGGCGGTTGCCGTCACGACGGGACTGATGCGTGCGCTCGACTACAATGAAATCTCGGGCGTGCTCGGACATGAGCTCGCGCACGTCAAGCATCGCGACATTCTCATCTCGACCATCGCGGCGACGATGGCGACCGTCATCTCCTATGCCGCGAGCATTGCTCAGTGGGCGGCGATCTTCGGCGCGGGACGCTCGAGCGACGATGACCGTGGCGGCATCATCGGGCTCATTGCGACGGCGATCATCGCGCCGATTGCGGCGGCACTCATCCAGATGGCGATCTCGCGCTCGCGCGAGTACAGTGCGGATGAGGGCGGCGCAGAGATCTGCGGCAACCCGAACTACCTTGCATCGGCGCTCGAGAAGATCGAGTACTACGCCGTGCACGGCGCGCCCCTCCCCGAGGCGACGCCCGCGACCGCACACATGTGCATCATCAACCCGCTGACGGGTCGCGACATCTCGTTCAAGAGCCTGTTCTCAACCCATCCCGATACGCAGGAGCGCATCGCACGTCTGCGCGAACAGGCACAGCGTATGCACATCCGTTGATACACAATGCAGCCTCAAGAGTTTGCAGAAGCTCTTGAGGCTTTTTGATTGGCATTATATATTGCGTTTGTCCGCACATGGGCATATCATACCGGGGAAACACTGTTCAGGGGCTGTTGCATGAAGTTACTTTGCCTTCGTGCAACAGCCCCTTTTCTATTTTTTGAGCGTGTCGATCTTGCGCTGCAGGAATTCCAGAAGTTCCAACCGCTCCGAGATATAGTCATGCAGTTTTTCGGGCAGCAGATCTCTATGCGCATGTGCCGCAGGAACACTGTCTGCCTCTGCGATTGCCGCCTGACTGACGACCGTGCGGATCGTACCCGCCTGCAAGATGTCGATAGCACTGTCTATATCGGCGGCGATCTCCCGCAGCTGTGCAGGGGAATCCGCTTCGGTGCGCCAGCGTGCGCGCAGGTCGTCCAGAAGCATCCTGCCAAGGCTGCGCAGGACAGCAAAGGCGGAGCGCAGGGATGCGGTGCGCTTCCCTGCGATGATCTTGACGTCGGAAGGCAGGACGGAGCAATAGGGGGGCTGCTTCAGCAAGTTCACAAAGCGATCCACACCGATGATATAGGAAGCCTTGGATAGGATCCCCATCAGCTCCTCTTTCGGGAGCTCCTCGAACGCAAGCGGGATGTAGTTTACCCGATCCATCCCGAGTGTGCGGCAGTACGCTGAGAGTTCCTGCGGATAGGCGATGTGGTTGTTGAAGATATAGACATCGCTCCCCGCAGGGATGCGCGATATGGCAAAGAAAAAGGTTGAATCCGGCTGCAGTTCCATGAGGAAGAGCCGCTCCTTCGGAATGATGCGGACAAGATGATCGTACTGGGTGCGTGCACACAGATAAAGGTCGGCAGACCGATCGTCCGTAATCTCCTCCGTACGGAAGGGAATGATGGGGATTCGTTCACTCAGTAGGGCGTGTGCGATATCGCGGATCTCCTCTGCGATGAGGAGGTTGCTCCCGACGGCTGCAATTCTCACATTCATGATTGCACTCCTTTCCTCGCCGTCTTCTCAAACGCCTGTGCCGCATGGGAGAGCAGCTTGTCTGCCTTGTATACGACGCTTGGATGCAGGTAGATCGACGGTGTGAGAGGGACGGCGCTGAGGCTTCCGTCGTGCTCGATGAGGCTCTCGGGCAGGATGGAGATCCCCGCATTCTCGGCAACGAGTGATTTGAGCAGCTGCACCTGCATGGTCTCCATACTCACGGGAGGCATGCTGTCGGCTTCCTCAAAGTGCTTGACGAGCAACTGCCGAAAGAGGCAGCTCGTCTCCATGAGGATAAAGGGCTCCTCCGTCAGTTCCGCGAGCGTGACAGAGTTCATCCGACTCAGCGCGTGTCTGCGGGCACAGCACACCATGAGCTCCTCCGACCCCAACGGAAGCTCGTTCAGGCGCGTGCGCTCCTGCTTGGTCAGATCGAATACAAAGGCAAAGTCAAGCTTGTCCGCGTGCAGCAGCTCGAGGAGCTGCCCCACATCGTGTTCTGCGATGCTGATGTTGATATTGCGGTAGGCGGCGCGGAACTCTGAGAGCAGACGGCTCGTGGATGCGATCCCCGCGAGCGGCGTCACCCCGATTGTGAGATGTCCGCGATTGTGGGATTTCAGATCGTTGATTTCATTCAGGGTCGTTGATATGCCCTGCATGATGTTTTGGATGTGCCGATAGAATATCTTTCCCTCTGCCGTGAGCGTCACCTTGCGCTGACTGCGGTCAAGCAGCTGTATCCCAAGCTCCTCCTCGAGGCTGCGTACCGCGTTCGTGACGGCAGGCTGTGAGACGTACAGGCGCTCTGCCGCGCGCGTAAAGCTCGCGAGATCACTCACCATGAGGAAGTATTCGAGCTGCCGCAATTCCATTTCATTCACCTCGCGTTCTCGATTCTGTCCTCATTTTACCATAGAATTGCTGCTTTGAAATCCCGTGCCGCATAAGAAAAAGATATGGATGGATTCGTCTGCCTTATTTCATAAACAGAGAGGATGATATTTTGTGAAGACGATATGTGATGTTTATCAATTTTCGGCGGAATATGTCTGCATCCCCGTTTTTGAGCGCAAAAGATGGTTTCTGCGTTATTTTTTGATAACGTGCAGATATTTTTTCTTTCTGTCGGACGGTGCTATGATACAGACACAGAGGGGCACAGCGGTGCCGGTCAGGAAAGCATTTTACTTCGGAAGGAGTCTTTATCATGCCATCCACTTCGATTGACAGTCAGATTCACGGGTGCCTGTTCAGCACTGATGAGATGCGCGAGATCTTCAGCGATCTCTCCCTTGCACAGGCATGGGTTGACACGGAGGCGGCACTTGCGCAGGCGCAGGGCGAACTCGGCATCATCCCGAAGGACAAGGCAGACTATATCGTCTCTCACACGGATGCGTCGCAGCTCGATATTCCCGCCATCGGCGAGGCATACAAGAGCTCCATCACAATCGTGCCGCTTGTCAAAGCATATCAGAAGTACCTCCTGCCGAGCGATGCGGGCGAATACCTCCACTGGGGGGCGACGAGTCAGGACATCGTGGACACGGGACTCATCCTCCTGCAAAAGAAGGCATACAACGTCATTCTGCGCGACATGAAGATCTGTCAGCAGCACTGCCTGCACCTCGCGAAAAAGTGGCGCAATCAGGCAATGTGCGGACGTACGCACGTCATTCACGCCGTCCCCATCACGCTCGGCTACAAGATTGCCATCTGGGCGGATGAGCTTGGCCGCGACATTCAGCGGCTTGAGGAGATCGCAGATCGCGTCTTTGTCGGACAGCTCTCGGGTGCCGTCGGAACACTCGCCTCGCTCAAGGAGACGGGCAAGGGGCTGGAGATGCAGAAGCGCATGATGGAGATCCTCCATCTGGGCGTACCGACCATCTCGTGGCACGTTGCACGCGACTCTCAGGCGGAGTTCTCGAGCACACTTGCGATCTGCGCGGGCACGCTCGCACGCATTGCACATGAGATTTTGACGCTGCAGCGCTCGGAGACGATGGAGCTCGAGGAGCCCTTCTTCATGGGCAAGATCGGCTCGTCCACGATGCCACACAAGCGCAACCCGCAGGTCGTCGAGGGAATCATCGCCGTCTGCCGCAATGTGCGCAGCATTGCGCCGTCGATTGTCGAGGCAATGTTCTGCGAGAACGAGCGCGACTGGGGCTGCCTGCTCTCGGAGTGGGAGGGTATCCCGCGTCAGTGCCACCTGCTCGGTCAGGCACTCGAGAAGTCGAAGGATGTGCTCGAGAATCTCATCGTCTACCCCGCGCATATGGAGGCGAACATTAAGAAGTTGCACGGTCTCATCATGAGCGAGTGTGTCATGATGCACCTTGCGCCGCGCATGGGGCGCCTCACGGCGCACGAGGTTGTCTATGAGGACTCGATGAAGGCATACGAGGAGGAGACGTATCTCGGTGCTGTTCTGAAGCAGGATCCGCGCGTGACGGCGGTGTTCTCGGCAGAGGAGATCGACAAGATGATGGATCCGCACAGCTACATCGGCTATGCGCCTGAGTTCGTCGATCGTGTTCTGGAGAAATACGGCGCTTGATTGTCTCTGTTGATGGGGAACCCGGCCAAAGCACAGCCGGGTTCTTTTCAAAGGATTTGCTTGAGAGGTGAATAAAATGGATACGCGGCGCAGGAAACTCCTTGCTGTTCTCGCAGTTGCGCTCGTCCTCTGGTTCCTGCCGATTCCGGAGGGACTGACGCCGCCGGCGTGGCATATCTTTGCCATCTTTGCGGCGACCATTCTGGGATTTATCCTTCAGCCCATTGCAATCGGTGCGATGGGATTCATCGGTGTCACGGTCGCGGCGCTCACGGGGACGATCTCCGTCTCAGATGCCATCTCCGGCTATGGGAACTCTACGATCTGGCTCATCATCTGCGCCTTTCTTCTCTCGCGTGGATTTATCAAGAGCGGGCTTGGCAGGCGCATTGCCTTCCTCATCATTCAGAAGATCGGGCGCTCGTCCCTCACGCTCGGCTATGCGATTACGGCGAGCGACTTCATCATCTCGCCCGCGACGCCGTCCAGTACGGCACGCGCCGGCGGCATCGTCTTCCCGATCATCAAGAGCCTGTCGAGTGCGCTCGGCTCGGAGCCGGGGGCAACGGCACGCAAGTTCGGCGCGTACATTATGCAGATTGAGTATCAGGCGAACGCCATCACCTGCGCCATGTTCATGACGGCGATGGCGGGGAATCCGCTGTCGGTCGAACTTGCGGCAAAGGCGACAGAGACGCAGATCACGTGGAGCGGCTGGGCGATCGCTGCCATTGTGCCGGGGCTGATCTCTCTCCTCGTCATGCCTTATCTGCTCTACAAACTCTTCCCGCCCGAGATCGAGGAGATGCCGCTCGCAAAGCAAATGGCGACGGATGAGCTGACGAAGATGGGCGCCATGTCGGCGGTCGAGAAGATTGTCGCCGTCGTCTTCTGCGGAGCACTTGTCCTCTGGGCGACCTCCGAGATCCACCACATCGGTGCGACGACCGTCGGCATGCTTGCCGTTGTCGTTATGATTCTCACGGATGTCCTGACATGGGATGATGTGCTGAACGAAAAGGGCGCGTGGAACACGATGTTCTGGATGGGTTCGCTCATCGCACTTGCCTCGGCACTTTCCAAGAGCGGCTTTATCAAATATGTGGCGGAGGGCGCGGGCAGCATGATCGAATCCGCAGGCATCAGCTGGACGCTTGCCTTTATTCTGCTCATTCTGATCTATGTTTACTCGCACTATGGATTTGCAAGCGTCTCGGCGCATATCGGCGCAATGTATGCCGCGTTTCTGACGGTCGCCATTGCCGTTGGTACGCCGCCGATGCTCGCCGCAATCGCATTCGCCGCAATGTCAAACATCATGATACCGCTCACGCATTACGGCGGAGGTGCAGCCCCCATCCTCTATGGTGCAGGCTATGTGTCACAGAATGATTGGTGGCGGCTCGGCTTCATTATCACCACTGTCAATATTGCCATCTGGCTCATCCTCGGCGGTGCATGGTGGAAAATTATCGGACTTTGGTAAGATGAGGGGAAGCCGTATATGGTTTCAATGCTTGTGTAAAAAAGATGATATGATACTTGCTGTGACAGCTCATCCACGTTAAAATAAAGATGATAACACAGCTGTTTCAGAGGAGGAAATATCATGAGTTCACTGCACATTGCCGCCGAAAAGGGCGAGGTCGCCGAGCGGATTCTTCTGCCGGGGGATCCGCTGCGCGCGAAATACATCGCGGAGAATTTCCTGGAGGGGGCGAAGGAGTACACCTCCATCCGCAACATCCTCGGCTATACAGGCACGTACAAGGGCGTGCCTGTCTCCGTGCAGGGCACGGGCATGGGCATGCCGTCGATCTCCATCTATGTGAATGAGCTGATGGACTACTACGGTGTGCAGAAGCTCATCCGCGTCGGCACCTGCGGCGGAATGCACGAGAAGGTAAAGCTGCGCGACGTGTTCATCGCACAGGGCGCGACTACGGACTCAGGGATCATTCGGAGCATCTTCGGCGGCTCGATCAACTATGCGCCGCTCGCAGACTACGAGCTGCTCTCCGCCGCTGTGGAGAATGCAAAGAAGCTGAACCTCCCCGTGCGCGTCGGCAATGTCATCTCCGTCGACCGTTTCTACGATGAGGAGATCGACAATGCGAAGCTGCGTCAGTACGGCGTACTCGCGGTCGAGATGGAGGCGGCGGCACTCTATACACTCGCGGCGAAGTATGGACGGCAGGCACTCGCGCTCTTCACCGTCAGCGACCATCTCGTCACGGGCGAGAAGTGCACGGCAGAGGAGCGGCAGACGACGTTCAGCGATATGATCAAGATCGCGCTTGAGACGGCGGTCGGCTGAAAATCTTCATGAGAGACCTTGTGAACGCGAGGTCTCTTTTTTGATTCCGAAGTGCATAAATTTTTTTTGCTTTTCAAAAGAAAACGTTTGCTTTTTGGAAAATGATGGCGTATAATAAAAACTGTAAGAAAGAAAACGTTTACTTTTCCAAAAACCTTTTCCATTTTATCATTTTCAAGAGTTGTTTGTGGGAAACACACATCTGTTTCCCATGATGAAGGAGGGAGTCACATGGAGGAGAAGAAATTCATCCTCACAATCAGCCGTCGG
>CAUVFG010000056.1:0-7538 GCA_963551125.1 uncultured Selenomonas sp.
GCCCGCCGTATGCCCTGCGAGATCGACGAGGATGTCGATGCCGTCGCGGTATATAGCGTGCGCCGCCTCCTCTGCCGAGAGGCGTGCGAGACTCCGGAAGTGCGCGACGGACGCCTTCACCCTTTCGGTATATCCGTCCTCTGTGTTCAGCGCGTAGACCGTCACCGCAAAGTGCGTCGGATCGAGCGCCGTCATCAGCGCATACGAAAAGGAAAGCACAACGTGCTCCCTCACATCAGGAGAAAGATAGCCGATCCGCAGCCGCGCGCCTCGCCCGTGTCCCGCGTGATCGAATTGCCGCACAGCCCGAAAGAGCGCGCCGTATTCCTCTGCCGCCGTCCTGTCCTCGGCGAGCGTTGCAGGGAGATAGTGCCGGTTAAAGAGCACATTGCTCGTGTTGAGCGCCTTGAGCGCAAGGCTCTGTGCAGCATCACGCGCCCGCGCGTAAAAGGTGACCGCCTCCCACGCACGCCCGAGAAAGCGCGCGCACTGCCCCGCGATATTGTAGACCTTCTCCGCAATGGCGGGCGGCATGGGCGTGTCCATAAGCGGCAGGAGCATTTGAAGCGCAGCGCAGCGTTCCCCCTGCATCAGATGGATACGCGCGCGCAAAAAGACCGTATAGGGATCGTGCGGGGCGTATTTCCTGCACTTCGTCCACGCGGCAAGCGCCTCCTGCGCACGTCCCGCCTCGATGTAGAGAGCCGTGCGCAGCCCCGCCGCCTCGGCGGGCGCATGGGCGCACAGCTTCTCTATATCACGGATCGCCGATGCCTCATCGCCGCGCGCCAGCGCCGCAAAGATGTGATCGCGCACCCCCTCAAGTGCCTCCTGTGTCATACATGTCCCCCTACCAGCCGCCCAATGCGCCGCAGCATCCGCATCGCCTCGGGCGCAGCCGAGACCTCCTTGCACGAGTCCGGCAGAAGGAGGGCAAGCGCCCCCTGACTCTCGGGCGCAAACGTCGACCCATGTGCTGCCGCAAGCGCCGCCGCCCGCTCCATATCCTCGATCAGTGACGCTGCAGCAGAGTTCACATCCCCCGCGAGCAGAAAGCGGCGCCGTGCGGAGAAATGTCTTTTCGCACGGCGGTCATAGTAGAGACTTGCACGTGGGAATACATGCGCCAACACGGAGGCGAGAAAATCTGCATCGCGCTCCTCATCATAGAGCGTCCGCAGCGTCTCGATGACGGCAGCGTCGTCCGCTCCCGCACCATGGAGAAGACGCACGAGTGCAAGCAGCGCGGTCGCATAGCGCGGGCTGAGTTGCAGCGCACGCTCATACAGCGCAGCCGCCTCCTCCGTCTGCCCCACGAGCGCGGCCGCCTCCCCGAGGCGCTCATAGGCGCTCGGCGCGAGAACACCTGAGTAGTCGCCTGCGCGGTAGTATTCCTCATGCAGGCGCACGCCCTCGCAATATGCCCTGCGCGCGCGCGCGAAATAGCCCTGCTCCCATGCGTACGTACCGTAGATCAGGGGGAAATCCGCCTTTCTTGGAAAGGCGCGCTGTGCCGTCTCATATGCCTCCGTGACTTCCTCATCTGCCGCCCCCATGAGGATCAGCGACTGTAGGAGGACGGCATGCGGTCGATCCTCCGATCCGACGGGGCGATCACTGCTGTCCCGCGCCAGACGCGCATAATGTGCAGCCTCGGGATAGTCCTCAAGCGTATAGTAGCAGTCCATCAGATGATATTCGTCGAGCTTTTTCTTCTCCCCGCGCGCACGCCGTGCGAGCAGCAGCGCCAGATCGCGCCGCGACTTCTCCTTGATGATGCGCGGTGAGTACCCCGTATGGTAGAGCGTCAGCCCCGGCGCCAGCGCCATCTCGCGCCCCGGATCGCCGCTCAGATTCTCCACGTGCTCGTGAATGCTTCCTACAAATCGGATGTGCGGCGCATGGCGAAAGATGCGCTGCACCTCGGCCGTCGTGCCGAGCAGCGCGCCCGTATCCATGTCGATATTGACGAGGTGGACAATGAATCCGTCGAATTTGCTGCGCCCGCTGTACTCCTCAATCAGGGGACGCACGCGCGGCGCGCTCTCCTCCGTAAAGTACTCATCCGCATCGGTAAAGACGACCCAGTCGCCCTGCGCCTGATCGAGTGCGAAATTCTTTGCTGCGGCAAAATCGTCGACCCAGTCAAAATGAAAGACCTGCGCCCCACCCGCGCGCGCAATCTGTGCCGTCGCATCCGTTGAGCCCGTATCGACCACAATCATCTCATCGGCAAAGACCTGCATGGAGCGGAGCCAGCGCGGCAGATTCTCCGCCTCATTCTTTGCGATGACACATGCCGAGATCTTCATCCTATCAGCTCCATCAATTCCCTTGCCTTACGATGCCCCGCATCGCTGCGCAGCGCCTCCGTCAAATAGCCCCGTGCCTCATCCCGCGCCCCCATACGGAGAGCGGCAATCGCCTGCCCATAGAGCGCGTCCACCCCCACGCCTTCGAGCGCCGCAACGAGCGACCACGCGATAAACGCCCCCTCGGGGCGCTCCGCAGCGGCAAAAGCCTCTGCCGCCGCGCGCAGTACGAGCGCGCCATAGCCCGCCGCCGCGCGCAGAAAGCGCTCCGCCTGTGCTTCATCCGCATGGTGAATAAAGCTCTCCCGCACGAGGTTGTACCCCTCCATGCTCTCCGGCAGTGCTACGGCGTCCGGCTCGTCGCAATGCCGCCAGAACGCGCGCATCGCCTCCGGCAGGAGATCGCGCAGACGCGCATAGAGGGGTAGACTCTCCGCATGCCGATCACGTTCCAGATGCAGGAGAACTTCGGGCATCTCACGCACATGCTCTGCAAGCATGCCCACGAGCAGCCGTCCCTTATCCTCAGACGAAATCCCATGCAGCTGCCCATAGACTTCGGGCACAGGCACAGCCTTCCCCGTCGCCGAGGAGAGTGCCGTGCGCGCCTGTGCGGCGAGCGCAAGCCAGCCATAGCTGTCCGCAAATCGTGTGAGATAGGCAAGCGTCGCCGCGTCCCTGCCGCACAGCGCACAGAGCGCGTCCAAATTCTGCCCGTGCAGCTCCACAAAGACATCGAATGCCTCCTCACGTGCCGTATCGAGGGCGAGGGCGCGTGCGAGCTCTTCCTCCGCAGCTGACCTCTCGCCCGCCTCCATCAGGAGACGCGCACGCGCGGCGGATACAGCGCCCGCCCACGCAGGGAATGCGCTTGCCTCACCGTCCGCATCAGCGTGCTGCTCGGAGCGCCGCAGTGCCTCCGTCAGCGCAGAGAGTGCCGCCCCATCGCCCGCCGCCGCAAGCAGCAGCCCAAGCCGCCCGTGAAAATCCGGCAGCTGCGGGAAGGCATCACGTGCCTGACGCGCTGCTGCAATCTGCTCCGCGAGCGGGCAATGCTCCTTTTCCATTGCATCCAGCAGGAGATGATGCAGATGACTCTGCGCGCCAATGGAAGTCACATTCTCCTCCAAGGCGGCACGCGCATAGAGGAGCGCCGCCGCATATTTCCCGAGACCATAGTAGGTATCGGCGAGGTAGCGGCAGTCCCCGGGCAGCAGCCCCGTCTCCTCCATGCGCCGCTCCATCAGCGCGAGATTGCGCTCGTGCTTTGCGCGAATGCGGCCCGATGAGTAGCCCACATGACGAATGGAGAGCGCAATTTTCTCATGATAAAGGATCGGCTCCCCGCCCTCCTTCCGCAGCGCCTCATGCACGCGCCCCTCGTAGAACAGCCCACGTCCCATGCGCAGGAGGCGGATGTGCGGCGCGCGCCCTGTCTCGCGCCCCCCCGTATCCTCGTCCACGTGCACGATCGGCAGAAGCACGGCATCCACATGGGGCATCGTCACATCCACCATCGCAAGATAGGAGCGCAGCTCCGACGGGTCAAAGAAGGATTCATCCGCATCCAAGACCGCAGCCCAGTCGGCATTGGCCGCCGCAATCGCGGCATTGCGCGCGGCGGCAAAATCATCCTGCCACGCGAAGTCGACAATGCGCGCCCCCGCCTGCTTAGCAAGCGCACGCGTGCCGTCCGTCGAGCCCGTATCGACAACAACGCACTCGTCCGCATAGACCCCTGTATTCACGAGCCACGTTTCCATATCGCGCGCATCATCGCGCACAAAGACCGCCGCAGCAATCCGCAGCTCCTTCGCACGCGCCGCAATGCGCCCCCAGATCGCCATGCGCCGCCGCAGCGCCGCGCCCATCTCTTCGGTAAAGAGGGACGGCTCCGTCACCATCGCCGTTGGCGCCGCCGTAAATGCCCCCTCTGCCGCCGCAATCGCCTCCGTGTATCGGTGGTATGCTGCAAGCGCCTCCGCCAGCTCCGCGTGCATCTCGGGCAGCTCGGGGAAATCGTGCACCGCCTGCTCCGCCACGGTGAGACGCTCCTCCCTGCGCGCAGGATGCTCGCCATAGAGGCGCAGGAGAATCCGATAGGAGCGCGCGGCATAGACAACGGAGCGGCGTCCAAGCGCAATGTCGCGCAGGGCATAGTGCTCCGCCATGCGTTCATCGCCGAGATTGTCATACGTCTCCGCAAGATAGCGCCAACAGCGCTCGGGGTTGTCGGAGTTCTGTGCCTCCGCAAGCAGGAGGCGAAGATTTCGCTCCCCCTTCTCCTGCGAGAGTGCAGCCGAGTATCCCGTATGGACAAGAGTCAGCAGCTCCGGTGCAACGGGACGGGACGGCGGCGCAGAGCCGTCCGCCTCGCGCAGTTCCTCGTGAATGCGCCCCACATAGTGTCGTCCCGCGCGGCGGCGGAAAATGCGAGGAGCGAAGGAATCAAGCAGGGTTTCTCCCGTTGCCTCATCGATATTGTGCCACGGCACAAGGAGCACTTCGAGTCCCTCTGCATCGGCGCGCTCAATCACCCCGCGCAGCGCAGTGCGCGTCTCCGGCGAGAAATACTCATCGGCATCGATAAAGACGACCCAATCCCCCGTTACACGCGTCAGCGCAGCATTGCGCGCAGCAGCAAAATCATCCGCCCACGGGATCTCGCAGACAGCAGCACCGAGCGCAGCAGCGGTCGCAACGGAGTCATCGCGCGATCCCGTATCCATTACGATCAGCTCATCCACCGCATCACGCAGGCTCTCGATGGATTTTTTCAGATGTACGGCATCATCCCGTACAATATAGCACGCAGAGATACGAAGGCACTCTTCCTGCAAGACCGTCTCCTCTCCTCTGTACCGCTTTGCCCGCGTTGTCCAAGCGTTCACCTGTGCCACATCACCCAGATGCGCATAGAGCTGCGCAATCCGCTCCGCCACAAGCGCGGCAACAGCATCGTTAAAGAAGGAGCTGTCATGTATCTGTGAAAAATGCTCATCATAGCAGTGCAGCGCCTCCCGCAGACTCTCTGCCGCCTCCTCATACCGCGCAAGGCCGCAGAGAATCATGCCGCGCTGTGCGTAGAAATCCGGCAGGGTGGGGTATTTTGCAAGAGCCTCCTCGGCAAGTACCAGCATCTCCGCATCGGGATAATGGAGCGCGCGCATGGACTCAATCATCTGATGGTAGATCTTGCTCTCCGCACCGACAAATGCACCGCCACTGCGCAGAGCCTCCTCCGAGAGGGCAAGCGTCCGCGCATAGTCCTTCAAGCCAAAATAGCAGTCCGCGAGATAGTATGCGTGCGCTGCCGTACGTCCATGCATCTGTGCGTCACGCTCGAGCATTGCAATATTCCGTCGGATCTTATCCGCCCCGCGCTCCCTCAGATACCCCGTATGACCGACCGCGAGACGCTCATCCCCATAGACAATGATCCGCTCCGCCCCGTCGTCGCGCACAAGCTGCTCATGGATCAGCCCCTCATAGTGCAGCCCGGGCATGCGGAGTATGCGCGGGCAGTACTCATAGAGCGCATCCGTCTCATCATCTTCCGTCATAAAATGGCAGAGGCGGAGCATAATGATATTGGCATCCTCCTGTACTCGCATGAATTCCAATAATGTGCTGCGTACGTCCTCGGGATGAAAGAAAAATTCGTCCGCATCCAAAAAGACGACAATCTCTCCTGTAGCCTGTTCGAGTGCATAATTGCGTGCAAGCGAAAAATCATCCTGCCACGGGAATTCATAGAGACGTGCCCCGAACTCTGCCGCCGCAGCCGCCACAGCCGCGTTCCCCGCCGTCGATACGACAACAATCTCATCGACTGCGGCCCGAAGTGAGGCAAGTGAACGGCGCAGCTCGCAGGCTTCATCCTTTACAATATAGCAGGCGGAGATTCTCATGCGGCACATCCTTTCAACGCTTCTAAGGAATTATTATACGCGATTGCGGGGGATTTATAAAGGCTTCCGGCAAAGAAAAAGAACCTCTCCCCATAGGGGAGAGGTTCCAATGATCCGTAAGTAAATGCCGAAGCGAATTACTGGAGGAGCGAGAGGACAGCCGAGCTGTTCTGGTTGGCCTGCGCGAGCATGGACTGCGCAGCCTGGAGCAGCACGTTGTTCTTCGTGTAGTTCGTCATCTCCTTCGCCATATCCGCATCGCGAATCGTGGACTCGGAGTTCTGAACGTTCTCGGACGCCGTCGTGAGGTTGGAGCTCGTGTAGTTCAGGCGAGCCTGGATTGCACCGATGTTCGCCTGCTCATCAAGAGCCTTCTGGAGCGCCGTCTCGAGCGTGTTGATTGCAGCGTTTGCCTTCTCCTGCGTCTGGACGCTGAGAACCTGACCATCCGTGCCCTTCACGCCGAGTGCGAGCGAGCGCATATCGGTCATGCTGACCTTGATCGCCTGGTTTGCCTTAACGCCCGTCTGGAGAACGAGAGAATTGTCCTCGGACTTGTTCTCTGCGCGGATGCGCTCGTTGAACGCATCGAGCGCATTGTTCGCCGTCTTACGGAGGGCACCCGTGTTGTCCGTGATCGACATCGTGAACGAGGAGATCTGATAGGTCGTGCCCGTGCCGGCAGCGGAGATCGAGAGAGCCGTCTTGTTGTCCGCCGTGTAGACGCTGTTCTGCGCCTTGTCAAGACCGACGAGAGCTTCGTTCTTCGTGCCGCCGACGAGAGCTGTGCCTGCATAAGACTCCGTCCCATTGAACGCCGCGCTCTTGATGATGTCGGAGAGAGCATTCGTACCGACGGAGAATGTCGTCGTGTAGGTGCGACCCTGGCGGACATAGGAAACCGTGATGTTATCCGTCGACTGAATGTTGAGGCTCTCATCCGTGCGGGTCTTGAGATCCGTCAGAGCAGAAGCCCACGCCGAAGCCGTGCTGAGTGCCGAGTTCGTGAGTGTCGTGCAGGTCGCAATGCCCTTCGCGTTGCGCGAACCATCGACGAGGTACTTGCCGTTGTACGTTGCAAGCGCGTTGTCGTCGATCTGGTCAACCATCTGGTTGATCTCTTTCTGGATCGTGCGGCGATCCTCATCCGTGTTCGTGTCGTTCGCTGCGTTGATCGCCTTCTCCTTGAGGGTCTTGAGGATCTCGACCGTGCTGGAGACAGCGCCCTCAGCGGTGCGCATCATGCTGTTGCCGTTCTGCGTGTTCTGGTTGTCCTGATCGAGCGAACGGATCTGGACGCGCATACGCTCAGAGA
>CAUVFG010000057.1:0-7471 GCA_963551125.1 uncultured Selenomonas sp.
AGGCGCCGCCGCAACAGCCCGTACATCAACCGCAAGCTCCGCAGTACGGCGCAGCACAGCCGTCCCACATGCAGCAGGGTGCAGCCGCCGCAGGTGTAGCGGGTGGTGCAGCCGTCGGCGCGATGGGCGGCTCGGGCGCGCAGCCGCCCCATATGCAACCGCAGGCATCCGCGCCGGTCAATCCCTACGCGGCCCCCCCGCAGCCACAGCCACCGTATCAGCAGGGCGCTGCAGCAGGAGCAGGCGGGGCGCAGAAGGAGACGATCAAGGAGATGTTCCTGACTACGCAGGGGCGTCTCAATCGCAAGCCGTACTTCCTGCGCGGACTTCTGCTGTGGATTCTCTCTCTCATTATATCCGGTGCGACGGATGTCATGACGGAGAGCGACTCGCTCGCGCTGAATCTCCTGTCGCTTGTGCTGCTCGTCATTTCCATTGGTCTGGGCGTTGCCACCGTTATGCTCGTCATCCGCCGCTGGCACGATCTGGGCAAATCCGGCTGGTTCACGCTGCTCCTCCTCATCCCGCTCGTGAACCTTATCGTTGCGATCTATCTCTGGGTGAAGAAGGGCGATGAGGGTCCCAACCAGTACGGCGACGATCCTCTGGCATAGGCAGGGCGCGTCACCCGTTCATCAAAAAAATATCCTTTGGGAGAAAATGCTCTCTCAAAGGATATTTTTGTATGCGACTTATGCTGCCTCATTCTCCTCGGCCAAATCTGCCTCACGCAGCATGGATGCCTCCATCAGATTTAGGAAGCACTGATAAATTCAGCACCACCGTCTTAGCACATCTTTTTCGCCCTCTCTTTGTCGACAAATCCTCCACATAGCCTTTGCTATGCGTCCGGTTTGTCTCCTCGACAGGACAAAAAATCTGCACCAATACGAGGGTCTATTTTATCAGCGATTCCTTTACAATGCGGTCGGGCAGCTTGTACTGGATGCCGCCGCCCGTGCGCCCGAACCACGGGGCAATCGTTCCCTTCTCGACACCGTCGATGCTGCGCTCGACATAGTAGACGTGAAAGTCCCCCTCATTGGTCGTGCTCGGCAGTGCCCGCTGCTCGAACGTCATGCCGTCGGGCGAGACATAGCGACCGCCGGGGCTGCCGTAGCGCGTCAGCACATCGCCTGAGGGCAGCGTGATGGTGACGATCACACCGACCGCACCGTCGTTGCTCGGGTAGATCGGGCGTCCGTCGTCCGCGTAGAAGCGAGCCTCACCCTTCTTGCCCGGGGTATAGGCGAGCCCCTTCTTGTGCGGGAAAAGTAGTATTATCCCACAATCCAGGTGACAAAGTAGAGGACGAGCGGAATGGTGACGCAGAAGATGCCGATGAAGTCGATGTAGACACCGGTCTTGATCATCTTTGTGATTGGGATGTAGCCGGACGCGTAGACAATGGCGTTCGGCGGCGTCGACACCGGCAGCATAAAGCCCAGTGAGGACGACAGTGCGATACCGACCGCGACGTGCACGGGGCTGAAGCCCGCAGCGACCGCCGCCGTGATGCCGAGAGGACCGATCATGTTCGTCGCCGCCGTGTGGCTCGTGAGCTCGGAGAGCAGCAGCGCCATGACGCAGAAGATCGCGACGAGGGCGAACTCGGACGGATCGCCGCCGAGCATGCCGACAATCTTGTCGCCGACCCACTGCGAGAGGCCGGTCTTATACATCATGCCGCCCATCGCAAGGCCGCCGCCGAAGAGGATGAGCGTGCCCCACTCGACACCTGCAACAGCCGACTTCCACTCGAGCGTGAACTGGCGCTCCTTGAAGTTGATCGGCATGAGGAAGAGGAGCAGCGCGCCCGTCATTGCCGCAACCGCCTCGGGGAAGAGGAGGTTGTACATCTTGAGGATCGGCGCAGTGCTGCCGAGCGTCATCGAGAGAATACCGGGGAAGACCCAGAGGAAGACGGCGACGAGGAAGCAGATGAGCGTGTTCTTCTGCGCCCGCGTCCACCCGCCGAGCTCTGCGACGCGGGCGCGGATGAACTCCTCCGCACCGTCGATGCGCTCGACATCGGGCGGGAACATACGAATGAGGATGAAGTATGTGATGACGAAGTAGACGACCATTGCAATCGCGCCCCACGTCATCCACTCAAAGAAGGAGATGTGGATGTTCGCCATCTGATCGAGGAAGCCGAGCATGATGATGTTCGGCGGGGTGCCGATCGGGGTGAGAACGCCACCGATGGAGCAGGAGTACGCTGTCATGAGCATGAGACCCGTTGCATACTTGTAGTCATGCAGGTCGATCTCCTTGCCGTTGGCGGCCATCATCTCTTTGATCGCACCGAGCAGACCCAGGGCGATCGGGAACATCATCGCGGCCGTTGCCGTGTTGCTGACCCAGCCGGAGCAAAGCGCTGCAGCAAGACCGATCGCAAGGAAGATGCGGCGCGGATTCGAGCCGACCCACGAGCGTGCGAGCAGCCAGTAGGCGAACCGCTTGTCCAGCCCGTGATCCATCATCGCCTTCGCGAGGATGAACCCGCCCATGAAGAGGAAGATCATCGGGTTGGCAAAGGCGGCGTACGCATCCTTTGCCGTGACGACACCGGTGACGACGGCGAGCGTCGGTCCGATCAGGGAGGTAACGGGAATGGGCACCGGTTCGGTGATCCACCAGAGAGCGACGAGAACCATGATGGCGAGCAGTTTGTGTGATGCGACCGTCAGTCCTTCGATGGGTGTCAGGAATACCAACAGGGCAAGGATTGGTGCTCCGAACAGTCCCACCAGACGTCGTGTCCGATCAAACTTTTGCTCCGCCTCATGGATTCTTTGGGCTTCTTTGCTTTGATCAGCACTCATTTTTTCAGCCTCCTTATACATTTACGTAATGATTTCTTTGCCCAATTATTATTATACGAAATTTCCAAGCCTTTTGGCAACTGTTTTCTTTCGGATAGATTAACTTTTTTTTTCTACATTTTCTGCTATAATAGGGACGTGAACTCATACAGGATACAGAGGAGGATTTTCATGCAAAGCTTTACCTTTCACTGTCCCACCGAGGTGGTCTTCGGGCGGGGCGCAGAGAATGCGGTCGCCGAAAAACTGCGCGCGTTCGGGGCGAGCCGCGTGCTCATCCTCTACGGCGGCGGCAGCGCGGAGCGCACAGGGCTGCTCTCGCACATCGAGAAGAACCTGACCTCTGCGGGGCTGGCGTTCCTCGTCATGGGCGGCGTGCGCCCGAACCCGCGCGTCTCCTTCGTGCGCGAGGCGATCCGCGAGGGACTTGCAGCGGATGTGAACTTCATCCTCGGTGTCGGCGGCGGCAGCGTCATCGACTCGGCAAAGGCGGTTGCGCACGGCATCGCAAACCCCGGTACGGACATCTGGGACATCTGGACGGGCAAGGAAGAGCTGACGAAGACCATGCCCTTTGGCGCGGTTCTCACGATCCCCGCCGCGGGCAGCGAGACGAGCGACTCGGCGGTGCTCACGAACGAGGATACGGGGAAAAAGCGCGGGCTGAACACGCAGCTGAACCGTCCCGTCGTCGCCTTTATGAACCCTGAGCTGGCATTCACCCTGCCGCGCGAGCAGATTGCGGCGGGCGCGGCGGACATCATGATGCACACGATGGAGCGCTACTTTACGAGCGTCAAGGAGACGAATCTCTTCACCGACCGCGTCGCCGAGCAGCTGCTCCTCACGGTCATGGAGTCCGTGCGTCGCCTCCTCGTCAGCCGCAAGGACTACGACGCGATGAGCGAACTCATGTGGGCAGGCAGTGTCTCGCACAGCGGCTTTACGGAGCTCGGGCGCAGGAAGGACTTCTCCGTGCACAAGCTCGGGCACGAGCTGTCCGCGCGCTACGATGCAACGCACGCAATGACGCTCACGGCGCTCTGGGGATCGTGGGCGCGGTACGTCTATCAGGATGACGCAGCGCGCTTTGCCCACTTCGCTGCGGCCATCTTCGGCGTCGATGCGGGCACGGATGAGGAGCGCGCCCGCGCGGGCATCCGCAAGATGGAGGAGTTCTTCACGGAGATCGGTATGCCGACGAGCCTTGCGGGACTTGGACTCGGAGAACTGACAAAGGGAACGATTGAGGAGATCGCAAGCGCCGCGACGCTGGACGACACGATTCGCCTCGGCGACCTCCGCCCGCTCACACGCACCGATGTCATCGCCATCTACGACATGGCGAATCACTGAGAGATATGAAAAAAGAACTGCTCTGCACAGGGTGCGTGAGCAGTTCTTTTTATGTACGCAGAAAATACTGCATTGCATATACTATGATAATACAGAAAATCGCAAATAGATACTCGCGGAAGGACCCGACGGTGAAGAGACGTATGCCGACCTTCTGCGTGGGATAGAGCAGCGGGACCTTGCCGCAGACGGCGTCCTCCGCGATGTGGCAGAGTGCGCCACCAAAGATCCATGTGAGGACAGGGAAGAATGTCGCGTCGTAGAAGAAGTACGCCTTCGCCTGTGTGAGGGCTCCGATGAGTGCGAGGTAGAGCATCGGCCAGTGCGACCAGCCGCGGTGGCGGCTGCGCCATGTACGCCATCCTTGGCGTGCGGGGGTGCCCTCGATCTTATCGGGCAGCACCGCGCCGACGGCTGCCGCCGCCGTCAGCATCGGATCGGCGGTAACAGCGTAGGCGATGGTGGAGGTGAGGGCGATGTGAGATACCCACGTCATGCGTGTTTCCCACGTGCAGATGGTGTGGTGGACGCGAATCCGTCATATTCGCCAAAGCCGAGCATATAGACTGCCATCGTCAGAGCGAGATCATCGACACACGCGCCGCGTTTTCCGGCGAATGCCCGCAGTTCATCAATGACTGTATCGTTTGGAACGCTCGCGTGCGGAAGCGTACGGAGCGCATTCTCAATGACCGAGGGCAGTTCCAGGCACATACGGTAAAAGGCATCGCATTCTCCCGTGACCAGAGCATAGAACTGATCGAGACTGACGCGGCGGATGAGGCGATGACCGACTTTTGCTCCGTCCACGCTCGGCTCCCATTTGATATTCTGTGAATGCCCTGCGATTGCCTCCACGAGGAAACATGCACAGTCGTCATCGTGCAGCAGCTGATTCTGCATCTTGATGAAGGTCTTGCCGGCGGCAGCTGAGTTCATCGTGTTGTGCTTGTTCTTCATCTCAACGTAGACCCTGCGAACTGTGCCGGCTCCTGCGATCGCAAATCCCTCCGCACGCTCACAGATGACATCCCAGCCGCCCTCCTCACCGTTCGCGGGAACGCGGCAGTGTGACATATACTGGAAGATGCGTTGATGAAAATATCCGATGCTGTTGTTGTTGGACTTGTCCCGCTGGCGAAAGATCTCACTGCGGATAATGTCCTCCCATGAGGTTCGATAGACCATCTTGTCGAAGAGGAGCTTCACAGGATCGACAATGTTCTTGTTGAACCGCTTCAGATCATAGGAGGTCAGCTTTTCGCCATACTTTTCGATGGTTGCCTGTACGTGCGCGGTAAAATCTTTCTCAGAGATGAAGCTTAGGTGCCACATTCGATTTCTCCTAGGGATGTCTTGATTGCGCGTGCAATCTCATAGGCGAGATTGACGGGGACGGCGTTGCCGACCTGCTTGTACTGTTGCATCATGCTGCCGCAGAATTCCCAGTCGTCGGGAAAGGACTGACAGCGCGCGTTCTCGCGCACGGTGAAGGGGCGCGGCTCGAGCGGGTGACAGCGCTCTGTCTGTTTCTGGCTCGGGGAGGTGAGGACGGTGAGAGACGGCTCGTCCATACTCAGCCGTCGCAGAATGCCCGTGCGTCCGCCACCCATGTACCAGCAGCTCTTCATATAGGGTCTTGCAATCTCCTCGGGGATGTCGCGCCAGTAGCCGCCGGGCGGTACGAGCGTGAAGATATCCCGCTTCTCCGCACCGTACTGTGCACCCTCGCTCGGCGGACAGTCCTTTAGGATGTCGCGCAGGACGGGTCTGTAGGCGTGTGGTGCAGGAAAAGAAAATGTCATGTGGTCGGCAAGATCCCTGCGTATGCCGATGGTGATGAGGCGTTCGCGCTTCTGCGCGACACCATAGTCCCATGCATTGAGGACACGGTTTGTCAGGACGTAGCCCATGCGCTCAAAGATCTCCGTGATCGTCCGATAGGTGCGCCCGTGGTCATGGCTTTTGAGACCTCGGACATTCTCGAATAGGAACATCTTCGGCTGAAGCTGTTCCAGAAATTTCGCATAGTGATAAAAAAGAGTGCCGCGCGCATCCTCAAGCCCCCTGCGGTTTCCCGCGTAGGAAAAGGATTGGCAGGGCGCACCGCCC
Organism: uncultured Selenomonas sp.; assembly: GCA_963551125.1. GTDB lineage: Bacteria > Bacillota > Negativicutes > Selenomonadales > Selenomonadaceae > Centipeda. Next base: position 6,297 of record CAUVFG010000057.1, read on the forward strand.
GAGAGCAGATCCAGCTGCCCCTTCGGAATGTTGAAGTACGCGGGAAGATCAAGCCCGGAGATGTGTGCGATGTCCTCGTTGATGACGCGCCAGTGAGGGCGGTTGTGACGCAGGGTGGCGGCGGCATCCTTGTCCAGCTCGATGAGTCCGAGGGTGTGAAACCCCGCGCGTTCGAGCCCCAAGGCAAGACCGCCGCCACCTGCGAAAAGTTCAATGGCAGTGTATGGCATACAAATATCCTGTTTATATCGCAGCTACGGTCTCTTCTTTGACTTGCTCGCGCGCCTCTTGCATCACGTCCGCGAGGGTTGTCTGCTCCATGCGCTCCTCCATCGCCTGCTGGATGGCGGCGAGGTGGCCGTCGAGGATTGTGTGGATGCTGCGGCCGACGGGGCACGCGGGGTTCGGGTTCTCATGGAAGCTGAAGAGTGTGTCGCAGCCGATGCACTCGACGGCATGAAATATATCGGCAAGCGTGATCTCTGCGAGCGGGCGCGCGATGTGGGCGCCGCCCTCGCGTCCGCGCGCGACGGTGATGAGTCCCGCGCGGCGCAGCTGTCCGAGGATGCGGCGGATGACGACGGGATGTGCGCCGATGCTGCCCGCGAGGGTCTCGCTCGTGGCGGGGGCATCCTCTCCATAGAGCTCGACGCAGATGAGGATGTGGATGGCGATGGTGAAGCGGCTTGAGATCTGCATATTGTACCCTCCGTTGTTCTGTATGTGTATCATACAATGAACGAAGGGAAAATGCAAGAGGGGCGCTTAGGGAAGCACTGATAAATTCAGCACCGCCATCTTGACGCATCTTTTTTGCCCGCTTTCCGCCCGCAAATCCTCCACATAGCTCTGGCAGCGTTGGGTTTGCTGCCTCAATCGGACAGAAAAATCTACGCCAATCTGAGAGTCTATTTTATCAGTGATTCCTTAGGGACACATCCTTTTCACAGCTTGATAACGCTCAGCTTAGCTCCTCGGCAGAGCGCAGCTGGCGGCGTACGTCGAGGAGGAGCTTGTAGTGGACGGCGCGTCCCTCCTGCATGAGCTTCTTCACGGTGGGCACCTGCCAGAGGGTGTGGATGACGGTGCCGCTCGTGAGGGCAACGTCGGTGCCGCGCGTGCTGCGTGCAACGAGCGGGGCGCGGGCGATGTTGATGTAGCCGAGTCTGCCGCAG
>CAUVFG010000058.1:0-7184 GCA_963551125.1 uncultured Selenomonas sp.
ATGTTTGTCAGGAGTACGATGTTTTTGCTACCCACACATTCTGATGAAGAGCCAACAATTTGTATCAGCAACGAGCTTTCTGCCCGTCCACGTGCAGCCAATCATCGGAGGCGGCTTGGTGATTGGGAGGGTAACACCGTTGCAGGAAAAACGGGGCGGGCATGTCTTGTCACACTCGTTGACCGAAAGAGCCGCTTTGCCACCGGCGGCAAGGCGGACAAAAAGAACGCATGTGAGGTCAACCGTGTCATGATTCGTGCGCTCCAAGGGCTTCCCGTAAAAACCATCACACCGGATCGCGGGAAGGAGTTTGCCCGTCACGCAGAGGTAACATCCGTCCTACAGGCACCATTCTACTTCCCTGAGCCACATCAGCCTTGGCAGAGGGGAACCAACGAGAACACGAACGGCTTGCTGCGAGAATATTTCCCGAAAGGACAGGATCTTACGGATATTTCGGAAGATCACATCCAAGAGGTTTTTGATGAGCTGAACAAGCGTCCACGTAAATGCCTCGGGTATCGTACTCCCTATGAAGTTTTCTATAAGAAAAAGTTGCACTTGACTTGACAATTCGCCTCCGAACAAGGCGGAAACCCCAACGCTTCCAAAGCTATGTGGAGGATTGAGGGCGCAGTACGGGAAAAATGCGCTAAGATGGCGCGGCTGAATTTATCAGTGTTTCGCAAATACAATGCCCCCAATATCGGATTTCATATATCCGATATTGGGGGCATACGCATATCAAGTTAGTTCCACGGGATCGAGTTGACGATTGCCTGCACGGCATCGAGCGAGACAGGCTCCTCGAAGGAGAGGGAGAAGGTGTAGCTGCCACCCATGAGGAGGGTGGACACAACAGTTCCCGCCGTCAAAATGCGTTTCATGCCATATATTTTCATCAAATACCCCTCATTTTTTTGCCTTCTTCTGAAAGACCTTCTTCTTCTGCGCACCTGCGAGCATTTCGCGCGCATTTGCAAGCGCCGCCTCTGTGACATCATCACCCGATGCCATGCGTGCGATCTCGCACACGCGCTCGTCTGCGGAGAGTGCTTCGACCTGCGTCACGGTCGTCTCTCCCTTAACGGATTTTGCGATGTAGAGATGCGCGTCTGCCATACAGGCGATCTGCGGCAAATGCGTGATGCAGAGCACTTGCTTGTAGTGTGCGACGAAGGCGATGCGCTCGGCGACCATCTGAGCGGTGCGCCCGCCGATGCCCGTGTCGATTTCATCAAAGACCATGCTCGCCCCGCCCGTGTCACGTGCGGCGACGATCGCCTTAACGGCGAGCGCAATGCGAGAGAGTTCACCGCCTGAGGCGATCTTCTCGATGGGCTTTTCCGCCTCGCCCACATTTGCCGAGAAGAGCATTCTGAGGCTGTCCGCTCCGCGGCTTGTGTATTTCTCCTCAGGGCTAACGACAATGCGGAACCGTGCCTTCGGCATCCCCAGCCCCTGCAGTTCGCGCTCGATCTCACCCGAGAGCGCTGTGCCAACCTCCTGTCGACGCGCGGTCAGCGACTTTGCCGTTTCCTCGAGACGATTGCGCAGCGCAGCAATGTCCTTGTCGAGCTGTACCATATCGGCATCGTAGTTATCGATGCTCTCAAATTCGCTGCGGACGGCGGTAAGACGCTCGAGGACGGCGGCTATGCTTCCACCGTATTTCTTTTTGAGGCGGTCGATCACATCCATGCGCGTTTGTATTCGGTCAAGCCGTGCGGGATCAGCGTCGATGCCGTCGAGGTAGTCACGCACCTCGTAGGATGCCTCCTGCAGTGAGATGTATGCCTCCTCGATCATCGTCTGCGCATTCGAGAGTCCGTCGTCATAGCGCGCAATCTCATCGAGCGCTCCGGTAATGCGCGAAAGTGCAGAGAGCACGGAGATTCCCTCCTCCGTGTCCTCACTTAATAAATTTGATGCCTCGCCGGCATTCTCCACGAGGCGCTCCGAATGGGAGAGACGGCGAATCTCCGCCTCGAGTTCCTCATCCTCACCCTCGTTCAATTCCGCTTCCGCAATCTCCTTTTCCTGCCAGCGCAGGAGATCCAGACGCTCGCCGATGTTCTCGATCTCCTCCGCATGCTCCGCGCGCAGGCGTGTCTTTTCCTTCCAGCCTGCATAGACCTCGGCGTATGCCGCGAGCAGTCTTTGCAGCTCCTCATCTCCGCCCTCGAGGAGACTCCGCTGCGCATCCTCACGCAGGAGCGCAAGGTTCTCGTTCTGTCCGTGGATGTCCACGAGATGCGGGGCAAGCTTCTTGAGAAAGGTCAACGTAACGTGACTGCCGTTGATGAGGATCGAGCCCTTGCCCGTGCGCGCAACCTTGCGGAGGATGATGAGCTCGTCCTCGTACTCGATCTCCTGCTCTGCGAGGAGCGCCGCCAGAGCCGCATCCCCCCCACACACAAATACCGCCTCGACGCGCAGGGCATCGCAGCCGCTGCGGATGGCATCAGAGGAGATGCGCTGTCCGAGTATCGCACCGAGTGCGTCGATCAGAATGGATTTGCCCGCGCCGGTCTCACCCGTGAGGATGTTCAGCCCTGTACCGAACTCGACGGCAACCTCCTCGAGCAGTGCAAAATTCCATACGCGCAGACTTTGCAGCATAGCGTCTCCCTCCTCTCAGCGGATCATCTCGCGAATACGCTCGACAATCGTCTCTGCTGCCTCACGCGGCTTGACGAGCACAAAGATGCTGTCGTCGCCCGCGACCGTACCGATGATCTCCGTCCAGTCCGAGGCATCGAGCGCAGCCCCGACTGTTGATGCCGCCCCCGGGATGGTCTTGACAACGACGATGTTTTCACTGAAATCCGAAAAGATCACGTTGTCCTTGAAAAGGCGCTTCATCCGACCCTCGGAGAAGCGCACGTTCTCGTGCGGAGACACGGCATAGCGATAGCGCCCACCCTCCGCAGGCACCTTGATAAGGAAGAGTTCCTTGATATCGCGTGAGATGGTCGCCTGCGTGACGCGCATGTGCCGTGCACGCAGTGCCTCGGCAAGTGCCTCCTGTGTCTCGATGATCTCCTCGCCGATGATTTTTTTGATGAGGTCGTGGCGCCGACTTTTCATTCCACTCTCTCCTAGCAGTTTCTCCAAAGTTTCGTACGCAGGATCTGATAGTAGTCCTTATCCTCGAATTTGATGATGCCCGCACGCACATCCGAGCATTTGACGGTGACGGTGTCATCCGGATGGATCGGCGTCGTCTCCTGCCCGTCGAGCGTGACGATGATGCTCTGCCGCGTGTCGACGAGGTGGATGTGCACGGCATCCTCCTCGCGTATGATGAGCGGGCGGATGTTCAGCGTATGCGGGCAGATCGGCGTGAGGACGATCCCCTTCACCATCGGGTTCATGATGGGTCCGCCCGCCGAGAGCGAGTACGCCGTGGAGCCCGTCGGCGTGGCGACGATAAAGCCATCCGCCTTACACTCGACGAGAGGCGTATCGTTGACCCGCAGTGCGAGCGAGATGATGCGCGCCACATCGCCCTTCATGACGACGATGTCGTTGATGGCATGCCCGAGGAAATGCTCCGTACCATCCGGCTTCGTGACATAGCCCGCGAGAAACGGGCGCCACTCGACGTGGTAATCCCCCGCACAGAGTTTTTCAAGGCGCTGCTCAAGCTCATTCTGCTCGATGTCCGCCATAAAGCCGAGCGTCCCCATGTTGATACCGCAGACGGGCACGGGGTTTGCTGCATATCTGCGGCAGATACCAAGGAGAGTCCCGTCGCCGCCGAGGCTGAGCGCAAAGTCGGCGGGCAGACGTTCAATCTCATCTACGCCGCAGGCCTCCATGGCGAACTCCGCCGCACGCGTGCGCGGCAGCATAATACGCGCCCCGCGCGCGGCAAAGAAATCACGAATCCGCCACAGAACTGCGCCCGTCTCGGGCTTGATCAGATTCGGAAAAACCGCAACGGTCATCAATGCTCTGTACCCCGTCCATTCAACACGCGATGTGCCTCTGCAACGACCTCACGCACAAATACATCATCCATTTCCATGTTTTCCCACACTGTTTTCAGATACAGGAGATATTCGATATTCCCCTTTGGTCCCTTCACGGGCGAATACGTCAGTCCCGTAGTCTGAAAGTCCTGTGCACGTGCGACAGCAAGCACCTGCCGAATGACATCCTCATGCACGGCGGGATCGCGCACAACGCCATTCTTGCCCACACGATCCCTGCCCGCCTCGAACTGAGGCTTAATGAGCGCGATCACTTCGCCATCCTCTGCGAGGAGCGTCCGCACAACAGGCAGGATCTTATCGAGCGAGATGAATGCCACGTCGATCGAGGCAAAATCCAGTGCCGTCCCGAGCACCTCGGGTGTGATGTTGCGGATGTTCGTGCGCTCCATATTGACGACGCGTGCGTCCGTCCTCAGCTTCCAGTCGAGCTGCCCGTAGCCGACATCGATGGCGTAGACCTTTGCGGCACCATTTTGCAGCATGCAGTCCGTAAACCCGCCCGTCGATGCACCGATATCCGCCGCCGTCTTCCCCGCGAGGACGGCACCGAATACCTCTATCCCCTTTGCGAGTTTCAGCCCACCGCGGCTGACGTAGGGCAGATCCTCCCCCACAACGCGCAGCTTCGCGTCGACTGCAACCGTTGTGCCCGCCTTGTCGATGCGCTGCTCGTCCACGAGTACCTGCCCCGCCATGATGAGCCGCTTCGCACGCTCCCGACTCGGCGCAAATCCCTGCTCCACGAGCAGGACATCCAACCGCTCTTTTTTCAAAATATCCCCTACTGCTTCCGATTGACGAGATATGCGACAAGCTCGCGCAGGAAATCCGCCTCCGCGCCGAATACGGCGAGCGCGGCGGTCGCCTCCTCCACCGTGCGGCGCGCAAGTTCCTGCGCCTCGTTGAGGGAGGTCAAGGTCACATAGGTAGACTTGTGATTCTTCTCATCGCTGCCGACGGGCTTTCCGATGTCCTCTGCCGTCCCAATCACGTCAAGAATGTCGTCCGTAATCTGAAATGCGAGCCCGAAGTGGTCGGCATACGCCGTGAGCGCCGCAAGTTGCTCCTCTGTTGCACCTGCAAGGATCGCACCGCTGCGTAGTGCCGCATGAAAGAGCGCGCCCGTCTTGCCCATGTGCATGCGGCGCAGCTCCTCCATCGTGATCTGACGATCCTCCGCCATGAGGTCGAGCACCTGCCCACCGACCATGCCCCCGGCTCCTGCCGCGCGGCTGATCTCATCGACCACGCGCAGCAGCGCCTCGGCGGGCACGTCCTTCTGCCGCAGGATCACCGAGAACGCGAGCGTCAACAGCGCATCCCCCGCGAGTATGGCAATGCCTTCTCCATAGACCACGTGATTCGTCGGCTTGCCGCGACGCAGCTCGTCATCGTCCATCGCAGGCAGATCGTCGTGGATGAGCGAATAGGTATGGATCATCTCGAGCGCAGAGGCGACAGGCAGGAACTTCGTCCCGTCCGCGCCCACAGCATCCGCCGCCGCCATCAGGAGGACGGGGCGCAGGCGCTTGCCGCCCGCCATGAGGCTGTACGCCATCGACGCGCGCAGCGTCGCATCCAGAACATCCGTCTTTGCCAGCTCCGCCTCCAATGCACGCTCGACAAGAGCCTGCCGTGCCTTCCAGAGTTCCTTCATCTCAGCCTCCAATCTCGAGTTTTTCTTCGGAAACACCGTCCGCCGTCTCCTTCACCAAGAGATCCATCGTTTCCTCGGCACGTTGGAGAGACTTCATGCAAAAGTCGGACAGCTTGATTCCCTCCGAGTACTTCGCCATGAGGTCGGCAAGCGGCAGCTCGCCCGTCTCAATCTCCGCGACAATCTGCTCCAATGCGCCGAGCGCGTCCTCGAACGCCATTTCCTTCTTACGCGCCATGCTGCTTCTCCTTTGCCTCAACGACTGCAGATACCTTCCCGTCTGCAAATGTAATCTTCAAATGGTCTCCGACCTTCAATTCCTTCGCGCGGCTCACCGCTTTCCCGTCCTTCTCCACAGTGCTGAACCCGCGATAGAGAATCTGCACGGGATTCAGCAGTTCCAAACGCTTCAGCAGGAGTTCGAGGCGATGGCGTGCATCTGTACGCGCATCCTTTGCCGCACGGTGCAGACGCTCCGTCGCACGATCCGTGCGCTGTGCGGCAGAGGCGAGCAGGAGTGTCGGATTCCTGCGCCACGGGCGCTCCGTCAGCGCCCTCAGACGGCTCCTCTGCTGCTCTGTCGCCCGCCTGCGCCCCGCATGGAGGCGTGCAAGGAGTCCCGCTACATACTGGTTCAGCTCGGCGGCATCGGGGACGGCGAACTCCGCTGCCTGTGACGGCGTCGCCGCACGTCTGTCGCTGACGAAGTCCGCGAGCGTCGTGTCCGTCTCATGCCCGACGGCAGAGATGATGGAAATTCGTGACGCATAGATTGCACGCACGACCGGCTCCTCGTTGAACGCCCAGAGATCCTCTGCCGAGCCGCCGCCGCGTCCCACGATGAGCACGTCCACGGGATATTTCTCATTGAAGAAGTGGATCGCCCCCGCAATCTGCCCCGCCGCCTCCGTCCCCTGTACGAGCACAGGATGGAGGATCAGCTGCACATTCGGCCAGCGCCGCTTTGCGACCTTGTGAATATCGCGCAGAACCGCGCCCGCTGACGATGTGACAATGCCGATCCGCTTTGGAAAGCGCGGCAACGGCTGCTTATGCGCCTCGTCGAACAGCCCCTCGGCGTACAGCTTTTCCTTGAGCTGCTCGAAGGCAAGCGCAAGCGCACCCGCGCCCTCCGGCGTCAGCGAATTCACATAGAGCTGATACGCACCGTCGCGCTCGTAGACGGACACAGAGCCGCCCGCAATGACCTGCATCCCGTTCTCCGGTGTAAAGCGCAGGTTGCGCGCGTAGCCGTTGAACATGACACATTTCATGCTCGCGCCCGCGTCCTTCAGCGTAAAATAACAGTGTCCCGAGGGATAGCGTTTGAAATTGGAGACCTCACCGCGTATGAGGATATCCGAGAGGATTGCCTCCCCCTCGAACAGCCCCTTGATGTAGCGTGTGACGTCACTGACAGAGTGAACGGTCATAAAATACCCTTCTAGGAATCGCTGATAAAACAGACCTACAGATTGGCGTAGATTTTTTCGTCCGATTGAGGCAGCAAACCGGACGCATAGCCA
>CAUVFG010000059.1:0-7139 GCA_963551125.1 uncultured Selenomonas sp.
TCTACAATATGAGTGAGGATACGGCGCGGTTTATTGCCTCCCAGATGATGATGGGCATGCCCGTGGAGGCGTTTGATGAGATGGCGCAGAGCGCAATCTCGGAGCTCAGCAACATGCTGACGGCGCACACGGCGACGAATATCACGGGGCTTGGTCTCGATGTCGATATATCAACCCCGTCTTTGACCGTGGGGAAGGATTTTGAGGTCAAGATCAGCGACGGACAGTATCTCGTGGTGGAGATGAATCTGAACGGTCAGCTGGTGGATCTGGCGATTGCCGTCGATCAGAACTAGGGAATAGGCTATGCAGGACACACTTTTTATCGGAGGGACGATTCGATGAAGGGTGCGGAGCAGGTGCGTGTCTTCATCGAAGGGAGACAGGTGGATGCTGCAGGCGAGGAGAGCCGCATTTCGCTGTCCGTTATCGGACGGCGTTTTTTGCGTGGTGAGAGTCGCTATGTGAGCTACGATGATGCGGCGCTGATCGATGGTGAGACCGTTCCGTCGGTTTTGCGGATCGGTGCGGCGGGGATTATGCTGCAGCGGCGCGGCGTTGTGCGCTGGACGCAGAATTTTGCCGCGGGTGAGGAGCGCACGAGCAACTACCATACGCCATACGGCACCTTCCTCATCAAGACCGAGACACGCCGTCTGCGAATGCGCACGTTTCCCGACGGGCGGGAGGAGATCTATATCTTCTATACCCTCTATGTGGATGGCGTGCGTCAAAGCGACAATACACTCGAGATACGGATCGAATCGATGTAAAGGAGATTAAAGCAAGGTGGATATAAAACACGAGATTGAACAGGCACTCATACGCGCCGTTGAGGCAGCCGTGGCGGCAGGAGAGCTGCCGGCAGGCGGAACACTCCCCCCCGTCCTTCTGGAAGAGCCTCCCGAACAGGAGCTCGGGGACTTTGCGACGAATTTCGCGATGCAGTCGGCGCGCGTCTTCCGTCAGCCGCCGCAGAAGATCGCAGCGGCGATTCGTGCGCATCTCGCAGGCGACTGGCTCGATCGTGCGGAGGTTGCAGGTCCCGGCTTTATCAATCTCTATCTCAAAAAATCGGTGATTGCCGATACGCTGCGTGCCATTCTCGCCGCAGGCGAGGGGTTCGGCACACTCCTTCCCAATGGAGCACCGCGCATTCAGGTGGAATATGTCAGTGCAAATCCCACGGGTCCTCTGCACATTGGACATGGGCGCGGTGCCGCCGTCGGCTCGGCGCTCGTCAAGCTGCTGCGTACGGCGGGCTATGCGGTCGACAGCGAGTACTATGTGAACGATGCGGGCAATCAGATGAATCTCCTCGCTGTGTCCGTGAATGCGCGCTATCTGGAACTCCTCGGCAAAGAGGTGGATTTTCCCGAGAATGGCTACCACGGTGCGGATATCGTGGAGACGGCGCAGCGCATCATCGACCGCGAGGGGGACAAGTACCTTGCCCTGCCCGAGGAGGAGCGCCTGCGGCTCTTTCAAGATGTCGCCTACCGCGAGAAGCTCGCGGCACTCGAGGAGGATCTGGCGGATTTCGGCGTGACCTTTGACCGTTGGTATAGCGAGCGCACGCTCCATCCCAATGCTGTGCGCCGTGTGGTGGACGTGCTGCTCGAACGCGGGAAGGCATACGAGAAAGACGGTGCCATCTGGCTGCGCTCGACGGACTACGGGGACGACAAGGATCGCGTGATCTTTCGCGATAACGGCGTGCCGACCTATCTCGCAGCGGATATCGCCTATCACGATGATAAATACGAACGCGGCTACGGGCGCCTCATCAACATCTGGGGGGCGGATCACCACGGCTATGTGGCGCGTGTCAAGGCTGCAATGGCGGCGCTCGGGCACGATCCCGAGAAGCTCACGGTGCTCCTTCTGCAGATGGTCAGCCTCTATCGTGACGGGGAGCTTGTGAAGCTCAGCAAGCGCACGGGCGAGACGGTCACGCTGCGCGAACTGATGGAGGAGGTCGGCGTCGATGCGGCGCGTTACTTCTTCCTCATGCGCTCACTCGACAGTCAGCTCGATTTCGACCTCGATCTTGCGAAGAAGAAGTCGAATGAAAATCCCGTTTACTACATCCAGTACGCACATGCGCGCATCTCGAGCATCTTCCGTCAGGCGGACGAGGCGGGGATTGCCGTGCGGGACGGCGCAGAGCTCGAGCTCCTGACGGATGAGACGGAGTTGGTACTCATCAAGAAGCTCGCCTCCTATCCCGAGGAGATTGCGCGTGCGGCGGCAGACTTTGCCCCGCAGCGCATTGCACGCTACAGCCATGAGCTGGCGGGCGCATTCCATGCGTTCTACAACAAATGCCGCATCGTCGGACAGGAGACAGCGCTCGCCTCTGCACGGCTTGCCCTCGTGCTCGCGACGGGACGCGTGATTCGTCACAGTCTCGGGGTGCTAGGAGTGTCGGCGCCGGAGAAGATGTAATCGCCGCTTGAAAGGAGCGTATTCATGGATTTTGAACACATGTCGGAAATGGACATTGCCTATCACATTCTTACGCAGAAGAAAGAGCCGATCCACTACAAGGAGCTCATCACCGAGGTGATTGAGTCGAAGCACAAGCCCGTGCAGTCGCTCGCAATGGCAATCTCCGAGATCTACACGATGATGAATATGGACAGCCGCTTTCACTATGAAGGCGAGAGCAAATGGGGGCTGACGGAGTGGGTACCGCCCGAGGTCAAGCGCTCCTCGTCCCGTTCGGCGGGCGGCGCGTCCAAGGCCGGAATCACGAAGGAAGCAGCGCGCAAGAAGAAGCTCGAGAGTATTCAAAACTGATCTGAGATGTGCGGAGGAACGGCATGGCAAAGTATATTTTCGTCACGGGCGGTGTGGTTTCATCACTTGGCAAGGGCATTACAGCGGCATCGCTCGGACGCCTGCTCAAGAATCGCGGGCTGAAGGTCACCATTCAGAAATTCGATCCCTACATCAACATCGACCCCGGCACGATGAGCCCCTATCAGCACGGTGAGGTGTTCGTCACGGACGACGGGGCGGAGACGGATCTCGACCTCGGGCACTATGAGCGCTTTATCGACATCAACCTCACGAAGCGTTCGAACATCACGACGGGCAAGGTCTACGCGACGGTGCTCAACAAGGAGCGCCACGGCGACTATCTTGGCTCGACGGTGCAGGTGATTCCGCATATTACGAACGAGATCAAGCAGCGTGTCTATGACGTGGCGAAGGCGGACAACGCCGACGTGGTCATCACGGAGATCGGCGGGACGGTCGGCGATATCGAGAGTCTGCCGTTCCTCGAGGCGATCCGTCAGGTGAAGAAGGATGTCGGTAAGAATGACGCGCTCTACATCCATGTCACGCTGCTCCCCTACATCGGCGCAGCGGGCGAGCTGAAGACGAAGCCGACCCAGCACAGTGTCAAGGAGCTGCGCGCCATCGGCATTCAGCCGGACATCCTCGTCTGCCGTACGGAGCAGCCGATTTCGCGCGAGATGAAGGAGAAGATCGCACTCTTCTGCGATGTGGATGCGGACGCAGTCATCGAGAATCGCACGGCATCGACGATCTACGAAGTCCCCCTCATGATGCAGCAGGAGGGGCTTGACCGTATTGTTCTTGAGAAGATGGCGATGAACTTCGACCCGTCCAATATGGAGACGTGGGAAAAGATGGTCTTCAAGATCAACCATCCCGCGCGGAAAGTAAAGATTGCCGTTGTCGGCAAATACGTCGCACTGCCCGATGCCTATATGTCCGTTACCGAGGCCCTGCACCACGGCGGCATCGAGCAGGATGCACAGGTGAAGATCACATGGATCAACGCGGAAGAACTTGAGGAGCCGAACGCCGACCTCGACGAGATTTTCGTCGGCTGCAAGGGGATTCTCGTGCCCGGCGGATTCGGCGACCGAGGCGTTGAGGGAAAGATCCGCGCGATTCAGTACGCGCGCGAGCACGAGATTCCGTTCCTCGGGCTCTGCCTCGGCATGCAGTGCGCCGTCATCGAGTTCGCGCGTCACGTTGCGGGGCTTACGAATGCGCACAGTACGGAGTTTGTGCCCGAGACGCCGTATCCCGTCATTGCGCTGATGGAGGATCAGCAAGATGTGGAGGAGAAGGGCGGTACGATGCGCCTCGGCGCGTATCCGTGCATTCTCTCAGAGGGATCCCGTTCGCGTGCAGAGTACGGTATGGATGAGATCAGCGAGCGTCACCGTCACCGCTTCGAATTCAATAACGCCTATCGCGCACAGCTCGAGGAGAAGGGCATGGTCATTGCGGGTACCAGCCCCGATAACCGTCTCGTGGAGGTCGTGGAGATTGCAGATCATCCGTGGTTCGTCGCCTCGCAGTTCCATCCGGAGCTGAAGTCACGTCCGAACCATCCGCATCCGCTCTTTGCGGGATTTGTACGGGCAGCACTCGCTGCAGTTCCAAAATGAACGCACTGTTTTCGATTCTGCGTGCGGACAGCGCCGTGCGTCAGCTGGCAGAGGCGCTCGGCGGAGAGCCGCAGCAAATTCTTGCGCACGGCTTTGCCGGATCGATGAAGCATGCCGCCATTGCCGCCGCCTATGACAGTGCCCCGCGCCCGCTCGCCATTGTGACGAGTGGGCGCGAGGCGCTGCGTGCATGGCAGGAAGATCTGACGGCGTTGCTGCCCGAGGCGGACATCTACGAGCTGCCCGAAGTGGATCGCATGGACTTTGCTGCCCTCGGGGCGGCAAAGGGGCTGGAACGCTCGGCGCAGCGCATGAACATCCTTGCGCGTCTCCTGCGCCATGAGCCGATCATTGTGCTCGCGGAGATTGGGGCGGCGGCGCAGAAGGGACTGAGCACGGCGGAGTTTTCGCGCGCTGCGCTCTCTCTGCGCCTTGGCGAGGAGCTGCCGCGTGATACGCTCATCGAGCGCTTGGCTGCGCTCGGCTATGAGCACGCAGCGGAGGTGGAGCACGTCGGACAGTTCAGCGTGCGCGGAGGCATTGTCGACATCTTCCCCATCAATGCGCTCTCTCCAATCCGTGTGGAATTCTTTGACACAGAGATTGACTCCATGCGCGAGTACGATCCTCTGACAAAGCGTTCCATCAAAAATATCGGCACGGCTTCCGTCATGGCGCTGCGTGCAGCGGATGATGAGGGGGGGGCGTGCTTTTTGACGTATCTTGGGCGCGCAGGGATCACGCTCTTCGACGAGCCATCGCGCCTCATCGCGGCGCTTTCGGATGCCGTGCAGGAGGACGAGGTGCGCGCGGCACGCCTCTTCTCGTGGGCGGAGATGGCTGCGGCGGGTGCGGCGGGGCATGAGCTCTTTGCTTCACTGATGAGCCGCTTCTTTCCTTCCTGTACGCCCACAGCACTCATTGCGTTTCAGATGGTGCCCATGACAGCGTTTCAGCGTCAATTTGCGCTGCTGGAGAGCGAGCTGCGGCGCTATCTTGCGGACGGGACGCAGGTGCTCGTGCTTGCGGGCGGTGTGGAGCGTGCGAATCTCGTCCGCGATATGCTGACGGGGTGGAAGATTCCTGCCGTCGTCCTTCGCAGGGAAGGCGAGGAGCTCAAGGATGCGGTCGCCGTGACCTCGGGGGCATTGCGCGCGGGTTTTGAGCTGAGCGCAGCGAAGATTGCCGTCCTTACGGAGCAGGATATCTTCGGCCGCCACAAGGCAAAGCTGCGGCGCACCTCGTCGGCAGGGGAGCGCATCCGTCACTTTCGCGAGATTGCGCCCGGTGACTATGTCGTGCATGCGACACATGGCATTGGGAAATACATCGGCGTGGAGACGCTTGAGGTTGCGGGGGTTCATCGCGACTATTTGCGGATCCTATACGGGGGGGATGACAAGCTCTTTGTGCCGACGGATCAGGTCGGGCTTCTGCAAAAGTATATTGGCTCGGAGGGCGTGGCGCCGCGCCTGCATCGCATGGGGACGGCGGACTGGGCACGCGCGCGCGCAAAGGCGCAGAAATCCGTCGAGGACATTGCCGACCACTTGCTCGAGATCTACAGCGCGCGTAAGCTTGCCAAGGGCCATGCCTTTACGCCCGACGATGCGGGGCAGCGCGAGTTCGAGGAGGCGTTTCCCTACGAGGAGACGGCGGATCAGCTGCGCGCGGTCGCGGAGATCAAGCGCGATATGGAGAGTGAAAAGCCCATGGATCGCCTGCTCTGCGGCGATGTGGGCTTTGGCAAGACGGAGGTCGCCATGCGTGCGGCATTCAAGGCGGCAATGGATGGCTTTCAGGTCGCCGTACTTGTGCCGACGACTGTTCTCGCACAGCAGCACTACCAGACATTTGCCGCACGTTTTGCAGACTTTGCACCGAGGGTGGATGTGGTCTGCCGCTTCCGCTCCCTGCGCGAGCAGGCGGCGACGCTGCGCGATGTGGCACGCGGTTGCGTGGACATCCTCATCGGGACGCATGCCATTCTCAATCGGAGGCGCGTTCGCTTTCAGAACCTCGGCCTTCTGATCGTGGACGAGGAGCAGCGCTTCGGCGTCACGCAGAAGGAGAAGATCAAGGAGTTTGCGGCAGGCGTCGATGTGCTGACACTCTCGGCAACGCCGATTCCGCGCACGCTCCATATGTCGCTTGCGGGCGCGCGTGACATGAGCATCATCGAGACGCCGCCCGCCGATCGTCTGCCCGTGCAGTCCTACGTTGTGGAGAGCAGCGATGCGATGATGCGCGGAGCGATTGAACGTGAGCTTGCGCGCGGGGGACAGATCTACTTCATCTACAACCGCGTGGAGAGCATCGATCGCATGCGCGAGCACTTGCTCCAACTTGTCCCCGAGGCACGCATTGCGTCGGCGCACGGGCAGATGAACGAGGATATCCTCGAGCAGGTGATGATGGACTTCTACGAAGGGCATTACGACATCCTGCTCGCAACGAGCATTATCGAGAACGGTATCGACGTGGCAAATGCAAATACGATTATCATCTACGATGCTGATCGCTTCGGGCTTTCGCAGCTCTACCAGATGCGCGGGCGCGTGGGGCGCTCGGCGAAGATGGCGTTTGCCTACTTTACCTATCGCCGCGACAAGGTGCTCAGTGAGACGGCGGAGAAACGTCTGCAGGCAATGAAGGAGTTCGCCCGGCTCGGCTCGGGCTTTAAGATCGCCATGCGCGACCTTG
>CAUVFG010000060.1:0-7124 GCA_963551125.1 uncultured Selenomonas sp.
CCTTGAGCATATTGATAAATGCGGGCTTGAGCATTTTGGAAAAATCCTCGAGCGCTGCCGCAGCCTCGTGTGAATGCCCAAACTCGGCATCTATGGTTCCACGCATAAAATCATCATACCCGGCGTCAAGTACGGCGTCCAGACGAACATATCGCAGGAAGAGCGTCTCATCGTGGCGTTCAAATGCCTCTCCAATCGAGCGAAGCGCATATTCCGGTGTCTTTGTATAGATACGGAAATACCAAAAAAGCCCCGCAAGCAGCACCGCAACACAAACCAGCACAGCACAGACGATCTTTGCTTTCATGGTTCGGCTCATCATCGCAATCCCCTCTCCCTATGAATAAGTCGGCGGCTCAGGCAATCACCCGGTCGATGATTCCGCCCCCGAGCAGAATATCGTTTTCGTAAAAGACAACGGACTGCCCCGGCGTCACGGCACGCTGCGGCTCTGCAAAGCGCACCCGTACATATACACCTTCTGGAACAACCGTCGCTGCAGCCTCCCTCTTTCCATAGCGGATCTTCGCCTGCACCGTGCGCTCCTCGCGGAGTTCCTCCCACATTGTCCAGCGTGGATCCGACGCGATGAGTTCCTGCGCATAGACCGCCTCTGACGAACCAACAATGACGCGGTTTTCGGCAGAATCCAGCGCGATCACATAGAGCGGCTCGGGTGCGGCGATGCCGAGCCCCTTGCGCTGCCCGATGGTGTAAAAGGAAATGCCCTCATGCATGCCGAGTACATTCCCCGCCTGATCGACAATCTCACCGCGCTGTACGGATGCGGGACGCCTCTTCCGTAGATACGCCTTGTAATCATCATGGGGAACAAAGCAGATCTCCTGACTCTCCGCCTTATGTGCAACAGGCAGGTGATATTCCTCTGCCATGCTTCGCGTCTCATCCTTGCTGAAACGCCCAAGCGGAAGCAGAATATGCGCCAGCGTCTCCTGATTCAGATGATAGAGCACATAGGACTGATCCTTTGCCGCGTCCCGCCCCTTGCGCAAGCGATATATGCCATCCGCCCTGCGGTCAACGCACGCATAGTGTCCCGTCGCAATATACTGTGCATTGAGCTCCTCTCCCTTACGAAGGAGTTCTCCGAATTTGATATAGTGATTGCAGACGACACAGGGATTCGGCGTGCGCCCACGCTGGTATTCATCGAGAAAATAATCGATCACCGTACGCTCGAATGGGGCGGTAAAATCAACAACATAGTGCACAATCCCAAGCATATCCGCTACACGCCGTGCATCATCCACACTGCTCGTAGCAGCTTTCTCATCAGAAGCGTTCTCGCGGCTCTCCTCCGAGAGGCGCATGGTCACACCCACAACATCATAGCCTTGTTCGAGAAGCAGCGCCGCCACCATCGAACTGTCCACACCGCCGCTCATCGCAACCAAAACCCGCTTCATCGTTCGATTCACCGACTCACTACTTTCCTAAGGAAGCACTAATAAATTCAGCACCACCGTCTTAGCACATCTTTTTCGCCCTCTCTTTGTCGACAAATCCTCCACATAGCCTTTGCTATGCGTCCGGTTTGTCTCCTCGACAGGACAAAAAATCTGCACCAATACGGCGGACTTCATTTTATCAGCGATTCCCTAAATTTTCGTTTAGTATAGCATTCGTGCCTAGAAAACACAAGGATTTGTATTTGTTTGAGAAAGCTACACAAACGCTGTTTTTTTTGTTAAAATATAGCTGTGAATAGATGTGGGGAGGATTGCTATGCAGGTCATAGGCATCATTGCCGAATACAACCCATTCCACCACGGACATCGCTTCCAGATCGAGCAGCTGCGGCAGCAGTATCCCGCTGCCGCCGTTATCGCTGTGATGAGCGGCAGCTTCACCCAGCGCGGTACGCCGTCCGTCCTCGATAAATGGACGCGCGCGCGTCATGCTGTGGAGGGTGGCACGGATCTCGTACTCGAGCTCCCCTTCGTCTTTGCCTGCCGCAGTGCACAGGACTTTGCGCGCGGAGGCATTTCGCTCCTCTCCCGCCTCGGCATCGTCAGTCACCTCGCCTTTGGCATGGAGGCGGAGGAGCTTGCTCCGCTCATAGAGGTGGCGGCACGAATTGATGAGGAGCCCGTTCAAAGATGCCTGCGTAAGCATCTGGACGAGGGTCACTCCTACGCCGGCGCGTTCACATCCGTCCTGACGACAGAGACGGCGGTCTCAGAGGATATGCTGCGTGCGCCGAACAACATCCTCGCCATCGAGTATCTGCGTGCCTTGCATGTTCTCGCACCGCAGATCGTCCCGATCGGCATTCGTCGGAGAGCGGCGCAGCATGGCGACATACATCTCCATGCCGGCATTACAAGCGCCTCCTCCATCCGTCAGGTGCTCGCCGCAGCACGCCTCCCGTGGGAACCACTCAGCGAGAGCGTCATGCCCTCCGTACTGGCTGATCTTCAAGAGGCGTATGCGCGAGGACTCCCGCAGGAAAATACGCTCCTTGACCTTCTGCGTTACCTCCTCCTCGTGACGGACAGCTCCGCACTGACCGAGGTCTATGGCATTGCCGAGGGCATTGAGAATCGCCTCATACAGAGCAGAACAGCGCAGGACTACAGCGATTTCCTCAGAAATGCTGCAACAAAGCGCTATCCGCAGAGCCGCATTGCACGGATGGTCGTGCACCTGCTTCTACATCTCACCAAAGCGCAGACGAGGGATTTTGATGCACACGGCGCTGTCTATATACGTCCCCTAGCGTTCAACGCGCACGGACGCGGACTCCTGCGCGCGATGAAACAGCGCGCAGAGATTCCCATCATCACGCGCACGGCGGAGTTCATGTCATCCGAAGAGCGCAGTCAACCGCAGAGAGAGCTATCGCCGCTGCAGCACATGCTCGCCTTCGATACCCGCGCGACCGAACTGCGTCTGATGACCTACCCAATGCCTGTGAGGGGAAAATGCCGCACAGATTTTATAACATCACCACAAGTTCTTCCATAAAGAAAGGAATGTATTATGAGCCGGAATGTGAAGCTTTCAACCCTGTTTGTACTGAACTCTCTGGATCGTGACCCGATTCTCAGCTTCCTTGAATGGGATGCCGATGACGCCGAAGTTCAGGCGGAATGTGCCGCCGAACTCATCCGCGCTGCAGAGAATCTCGGACTCAGCGGAAATCTGCTCCCGCGCTACCTCCTCCATATCCTCACTCATGAGGCGAATCTCGTCTCAGAGACCATGGAACGGACGGGACTTCCGCCCGGAAGCAGTCTGCGTCAGGCATTCTATCAGGACATCGAACGACTCTATCCTCTGCTCACACAGCCGACTAGCACTTTTCTCGGTGCGAAATTATTGGATCATTATGAGCCAACGCAGAACGTATACGACAAGACCGAGGACTTCCTTCTCCCGTGGATCGAGGCAGCACAGACCCCGCGTGACTATGCCGAGGCACTGCTCACCTACTATGCACGCTACGGCTACGGGGAGCTTGCGGGCCATGTCGTCTTCCGCTGGGATGATGCTGCAAACAAGATCCGTGGGATCGCGCATTTCGAGCGCACGCAGATGAAGAACCTCATCGGTTACCAGCGCCAGAAGGAGCAGCTGCTCCAAAACACGCGCGCCTTCGTTCAGGGGAAACCCGCCAATCACGTCCTTCTCGTTGGTGCGCGCGGCACGGGCAAATCCTCTGCCGTCAAGGCACTCGTCAGCGAATACGAGGAGAGCGGGCTTCGCCTTGTGCAGATCACAAAGGAGCAGCTGCGCAAACTGCCCGAGATTATGACGGCGCTGCGCAACTATGCGGGACGCAAGTTCATCCTCTTCCTCGACGACATTTCATTCGAGGACTCCGATGCCGAGTTCAAGGCAGTCAAATCCGCCATTGAGGGCGGCGTCTCCTCCTGCCCGCCGAACGTACGTCTCTATGCAACCTCGAACCGCCGCCACCTCGTGCGCGAGACATGGCGTGACCGCGAGCAGGAAGAACTCTATCGCGATGACAGTATCAACGAGACCATATCCCTCTCAGACCGCTTTGGGCTCGTCATCCACTACCACACACCGGATCAGGACGAGTATCTGGCGATCATCGACCATATGCTTTCACAAAAGGGCATCCACCTCTCACCGGAGGAACTGCGCATCGCAGGGCTGCGTTGGGAGATGACGCACAGCGGACGCAGCGGACGCACAGCACAGCAGTTCGTCGCGCACTATCTCGGCATTCACTGAATCAGCAGTATACCGAAAGCGCAAGCGGGAGCGTGCGTACGCGCAGCGGAAGCAGAGGCCCGCACTCGCCGTCTACGTCGCTGCAGAGCTCTTCCTCTGCAAAAATCTCAAAGGATTTTGCCCGAACGTGCAGGATATTCTCACGTTCCGTGACCGACTTTCCGGAAAACAGGTCTGCCGCAACAGACATAAACTGCGGCAGACCTGTTTTTTTGACGGCGAGAAGATCGAGCATCCCGTCATCGATGGCAATATCGTGCCCAATCTGCTTCATGCCCGCAACCACGGGACTGTTGGCAATGACGAAGAGAAAAGCCTCCTCTTCATACTGAACCCCATCCGCTGTGATGCGAAGACCGAACGAGTGCAGACGTGGAATCTCACCGATTCCCTTGAGATAGTACGCCACCTTGCCCAATGCGTTCTTGTAGGTCGACTTCACCTCGTGGGCAATCCCTGTGAGCATGCCGGCACTCACGACGTTGATAAAATACTGCCCATGTTCTTCGAGCAGCCCCACATCGACGCGGCGGGATTCGTCTGCAGCAATCCGCTCGACATAGGACTCCCAATCCCCATGAATGCCGAGATGGGTCGCAAAATCGTTCGATGTGCCACTGCCGAGGATGCCGAGCGGCACATCCGTATCGGACTCGAGCATCGCGTTCACCACGGCGTGCACCGTACCGTCCCCGCCCGCAGCGAGCACGCCGTCCGGACGGATCTCCCGCAGGAAGTGCCCGAGATCGTCCTTTCCGCTCCCGCGCGTGCGGTAGGGCGTGAGCAGGATTCCATGCCGCTGGAACAGGTCGATGAGGAAGTCAATCTTCCCTTTGAAAAGAGCATGACCCGAAACGGGGTTGTAAATCAGCCCAAGTTTTTTCATGCCTTAAAAACTCCAATCCGCTGCAAGAACTGAATCCCAACCGTGCCAATCATCGGCAGACGGCGCAGATCATCTTCGATCAGCGCACGCAGGAGAATCATTGCCGCAATATAGACCGCACAGCCGAAGAAGACTGCGCCAAAGGTAGAGATGGCAGCAATCCCCCACCATTCGAGCGTCCATGTGTAGAAGAGATAGACCGCGCCCGCCATGATGGCGGCGGCACAGATGGTTTTGATGAGCTGCAGCAGCTCGATCCGATAGCCAATGAAGCGGTAGATGAAGTAGAGGTTGATGAGTGCAGCAACGCCTACGTCCGCCGCCGTCGCCCACGCCGCGCCCATGATGCCGAGCCATGGAATCGCCGTGAGATGCCAGTTCAGAAAAATCTTTGCCGCAGCCGCAAGCAGCATGTTCACCATCGGAATGGTCGGATGCCCGAGACCTTGCAGGATACCCGTCGACACCTGATGCAGCCCGAGCAGGATGATGCTCACCGCCGAGATCATGACGGCAGGTCCCGCGCCGGGCGCGTTGTAGATCAATGCGGAAATTGGTGTCGCGAGCACGAAGACAATGACAAATGCCGGGAAACAGACGAAGTTCGAAATGCGCACAGATGCCGCCGTCTGATCGTAGACGCGCGTCCGATCGCCGAGCACGCGCGACTCCGAGATCGCGGGCACAATGCTCATCGCCATGGAGGCGGTCAGGATAGTCGCGAGGTTGACGAGCGGCACCGCCATGCCGTTCAGATAGCCGAAGAGCTCCGTCGCCTCGCTGATGCTGTAGCCCGCCACCTCAAGGCGCTGCGGGACGATCATGAGGTCGAGATTCGACACAACGGGCAGCATGATGCTCGCCGCCGAGACGGGCAGAGACAGCATGAAGATCCGCTTGATGATTGAGAGACGCGACTCATATGCCGCACCCGGCATGGGCTTTAGCTCCGTGCCATA
Organism: uncultured Selenomonas sp.; assembly: GCA_963551125.1. Classification (GTDB taxonomy): domain Bacteria; phylum Bacillota; class Negativicutes; order Selenomonadales; family Selenomonadaceae; genus Centipeda. Next base: position 6,073 of record CAUVFG010000060.1, read on the forward strand.
GTCGCGCGCAATATCGCGCTCGAGCTTGATGTGGAAGTAGACGAGCACGATCAGCCCCGTGACCCCTCCGGCAAGCGCGCCGAGCGATGCGCCCGCCGCAGCATAGTCGAGTCCCCACGGCATGAGCAGGCTCGCGAGGACGATCATCGTCACCACGCGGAAGATCTGCTCCACGATCTGTGACACCGCTGTCGGCGTCATGCGCTGCCAGCCTTGCAGATAGCCGCGCGAACTCGCGAGCAGGGTCACGAAAAAGACCGTCGGCGCCAGTACCACCACAGACTTATAGGCGCGCGCGTCACGAATCAGCTGCCAGTCGATCAGCCAGTCCGCAGCCAGATAGGTCAGAATCGAAAACAGGAGACCTGTCATGAGCATGAGCGCCATCGATATGCGAAATACGCGCTTTGCGCCGTATATATCGTTCAGCGCCACGCGTTCCGCTGTAATGATGGAGATGGCGACGGGCACACCTGCCTGCGAAACCGTCATGGCAAAAAAATAAATGGGAAAAGCCATCTGATACAGACCGATTCCCTCACCGCCGAGGATGCGGGAAACGAAGATCCAGTTGAGTGAGCCGATGACCTTGACGACGAAACCTGCAATCGTCAGGACAAAGGTTCCCTTGAGGAAGGATTCTCCCTTGCTGCTTTTCCCCTCAGCAACATCTATCTCACGAATGAGAAACACCGCCTCAATACGATATTTTGAACAATAAACTACGATTGAATTATACCATATGCAACCCCATGGAGCAATCGGACTTTTCTCAAACTGAATCTTCCCGATCTTACTGGTTCTATGTGCCCCTGCACTGTATTGGTATATCTGATCTCCTTTATTCATATCACGTCTTATATCCCCTCTTTTCTCTTTTGTCTAGGCTGTCAAAAAGCTGTCAAATCAGTATGCTTTATCCAAATGATCCTGACCATGAATTGCAAGAGCAAATTGAACAGCAAGTTAATTAAGAAACATTTTCAATAGCGTATACTTAAGCCTGCAAATAAAAAGTCAACCCCTCCGCAGAAAAAAGATGGGAAAATTTG
>CAUVFG010000061.1:0-6927 GCA_963551125.1 uncultured Selenomonas sp.
CTCTTTGCGGGGACGGGGGCTCTTGCGCTTGAGGCTCTTTCGCGCGGCGCGGCTCATGCGGTGCTTGTGGATCGCGTGACGCATGCGATTCTCGCGGAGAATGCACAGCGGACAAAGCTGACGGCGTGCGCGGAGGTGCGGCGCGGCGATGTCTACGGGCAGATTGACGCACTCGCCGAGGAGGGGCGCACGTTTGACCTCATCTTTGCCGATCCGCCGTATGCGTGCGGGGATAATGCCCGCGTACTCGCTGCGGTGGATGCGGCGGCTCTGCTCGTCGTAGACGGCCTGCTCGTGCTTGAGCAGGGGGTGGGAGAGGCCGTCATCGAGCACAGCGGCAGGTTTTCTCTCGTGCGTGAGCGACGCTACGGCGCAGCACGCATCTGTTTTTATACGCAGGAGGTGCAGGAATGAGACGCGCGGTGTTTGCGGGCAGCTTTGATCCCGTGACGACGGGGCACATCGATATTGTGGAGCGTGCGGCAGCGATGTTCGACGAGCTCATTGTCTGCATTTTTCACAATGTGCAGAAGGAGGGCTGCTTTCCTCTGGATGATCGCATTCAGTTCCTGCGAGAGGCGACGGCACATGTGCCGAATGCGCGCGTGGATGTGTTCTCGGGGCTCCTGACGGACTATATGAAGCAGCAGAATGCGCGCGTGGTGGTGCGCGGGCTGCGCTCGGTGAAGGACTTTGAGTATGAGGAGAATCACGCGTCGATGGTGCGCCACCTCATGCCCGAGAGCGATACGATTTTTCTACTGACGCGCCCTGATCTGACGTTTGTCAGCTCCTCGGGTGTGCGTGAGCTGATTCGCTTCCGCGGACCGGTGCAGGGGATTGTGCCGCCGTCGGTGGAGCGTGCGATATTGAAGCTGTATGGAAAGCCCCTGCGGGGATAAGGCGCTGCCGGAGGCGCAGAAAAAGGAGATAGATTTATGGCAGTAGTTGATACGCTGAAAAAGCTCGAAGATCTGGTTGCGGACGCATCTCACCTTCCGTTTAGCGACAAGGCTCTGGTGAATGACGATGAGATCGTGCATCTCGTGGAGGAATTGCGCATGGATCTCCCGAAGGAGCTGAATCGCGCGGCGGAGATCATGCAGGAGCAGGACAGCATTATCTCACGTGCGCGCGAGGAAGCGAAGGAGATCATAGACGCCGCACAGGTGCGTGCGAATCAGATGATCGAGGACAGCGAGATCGTCATTCAGGCGAAGGAGCGCGCGCGCGCGGTCATGCAGCAGACACAGGATCAGGCACGCGAGATCATGGAACAGGCGCAGACGAATGCGTCGCGCCTGCAGAGCGATGCGGACGCCTATGCGAATCAGGTGTTCGAGCAGCTGATCGCGCACGTCGGCAGCACGTTCAAGGGGGTGCAGCAGGCAGAGATGGGGCTGAACCAGGCGATGAACGTTCTGCGTACGGCAAAGGCGCAGATGAATGCGCCGCAGGATGAGGTGTCGGAACTCTGAAAACGCTCCTTGACAATGCCGAAAACCGCCGCTATAATGTGAAAGGTCATGCGTCATGATGAAGCTGGATGTTGCTGAGGGGACATTTCCCCCCGGGGAGAGCCGCACATTCTCGTTTGCAGTCATGCCGGAGTCCCTTGAACTGGGGGATGAAGGTCGGTGCTTTCGCGGAGCGATTCGCGTGGACGGCACGCTGATGAATACGGGGGCATCCCTGCGTGCTGCGGGAACCGTTTGCGCGCATCGGGCTTTCGTCTGTGACCGCTGCCTCGCCGAGGGGGAGCGGGAGATTGCGCTTGACTTTTCTGAGGACTATGCGAAGACTCCGGGAGAAACGGATGAGGCGGTACTCTATGATGGTGAGTCCATCGTGTTGGACGACCTTGTGCGTGACACCCTCCTTGTGGCTGAGCCGCTGCGTGAGCTGTGTAAGTCTGATTGCAAGGGGCTCTGTCCGGTCTGCGGGCAGAACCTGAACGAGGGACAGTGCGACTGTGATACGTTCGTACCGGATCCCCGACTGGCGGCTTTAGAAAGCCTACTCCAAAACGATTAAGGAGGTGTATCCAAAGTGGCAGTACCAAAGAGAAAGACATCGAAAGCACGTCGTGATCGTCGTCGTGCAAACTGGAAGCTCGAAGCGCCGCACTATGTATCGTGCCCGCAGTGTCATGAGCCGAAGCTCCCGCACCATGTGTGCATGGAGTGCGGCTATTATGACGGAAAGCCTGTGGCCGAGGCGGCTGAATGAGAACCATGCGGAGCTGTTGCAAGAAGTCTGTGGACTTTTTGCGACAGCTCTTTTATTTTTAATCATTTCCTCATTGCAAAAAATTTTAGTACCTAGTATAATGCGTTCATACTGATAGCAGCAGGTGCTAAAAATAACGAATTTATGAATGTGGGAGGCTGCGCATAAGTTCGGGGAGAGGAGTGGCGTGATGACGGAGAAGAAGCGACGGCGGCAGGAGATGCTCGTCATGGCAGTGCGGAAGGAACCATTCCTGACGGATGAAGCTCTTGCGAAGAAACTTGCCGTGAGCGTGCAGACGGTGCGCCTTGACCGCACGGAGCTCGGGATTCCGGAACTGCGCGCACGTGTGCGTACGCTCGCGGAGAACGCGCGCGAGAAGGTGCGTGCCATTCCGCACACGGAGGTGATTGGCGATCTCCTCTCACTCGAACTGGGCGTACGGGGAACATCGGCACTGCGCGTGACGGACGATCTCATCTTTGCGGACTCGGAGATTGCGCGTGGGACGGCACTCTTTTCCCAGGCAAACTCGCTTGCACTCGCCATCATCGATGCTCCTGTCGCGATGACGGGCGTCGCCAATGTGAAATACAAGACGCCGATCAAGAAGGGTGATACGGTCATCGCACATGCGGAGGTCGTAAAGGTACGCGGCAATAAGATCTTTGTCTGGGTCAAGACATACCGCGAGGACAAAGAGGTCTTTCGTGCAAAATTTATTGTAGTATCCCTCCAGCGGTGAGGGAATAGCAGCAAGGAAGAAGGGAGTGCAGGATGCGTATAGCGGTCGATGCGATGGGCGGTGATTTCGCGCCGAAGGAGATTGTACGCGGTGCGGTGGAAGCAGCGAAGAAATACGACTGCGAGATTGTACTGGTCGGCAATGAGGAGCAGATTCGCGCAGAGCTGCACGGCGAAGATCCTGCGGCGCTGCGCATCTCTATCATACATGCTTCCGAGGTGATCGGCATGAATGAGCATCCGGCAGAGGCGGTGCGGTCGAAGAAGGACTCCTCCGTTGTGGTTGCAACGCGTCTTGTGAAGGACGGCAGCTGTGACGCGGTTTTTTCCGCAGGCTCAACGGGCGCTGCTGTTGCGGCGGCACAGCTCATCCTGCACCGCATCCGCGGCGTCGGACGCCCCGCCATTGCAACACCGATGCCGACGCCCGATGGCGTGACACTCATGCTCGACTCGGGTGCGAATGTGGACTCGAAGCCGGAGCATCTTGTGCAGAGCGCCGTCATGGGTTCGTTTTACGCGCAGTATGTATTTGGCATCGAGCACCCGCGCGTCGGCCTCCTCAACATCGGTGAGGAGGAGACGAAGGGCAATGAGCAGGTGAAGGAGACCTATCCTCTGCTCAGGGATGAGCCGAATATCCATTTTTGCGGCAACGCTGAAGGGCGCGATGTACCGAAGGGAAATTTTGATGTCGTTATTTGTGATGGATTTGTCGGCAATGTTGTGTTAAAATTTGCAGAGGGGCTTGCGAAAACAATTCTTGGGCTCATTCAGGAGGAGATTCGCGGGGCGGGGCTGATGGCGAAGCTCGGCGCGCTGCTCCTCATGCCGACGCTCCGGCGTCTTGGCAAGCGGCTCGATGTGAGGGAGTACGGCGGCGCGCCGCTCCTCGGTGTGAACGGCTGCTGCGTGATCGGTCACGGTTCCTCGGACGCGAAATCCGTTGCCAGTGCGATTGGTGTGACTGTGGACTATGTGAATGGAAAAGTGCTGGATCAGATCCGTGAAGCTCTGGCAAAGGAGGGGGATTCGGATCGTGCCTAAGATCAGTGCAGGCATCCTCGGAACAGGTTACTACGTTCCGGAGCGGGTGCTGACGAATTTCGACCTGGAGAAGATGGTTCAGACCAACGACGCGTGGATTGTGGAGCGCACGGGCATTCATGAACGGCGTATTGCCGCAGAGGGAGAGCCGGTCTCCGTGCTCGCACAGCATGCGGCGGAGATGGCGCTTGCCGATGCGGGCGTCGAGGCTGCGGATCTGGATCTCATCATCATGGCGACGCTCACCTCGGACCGGATCATCCCGTCGACGTCGTGCGTTCTGCAGGATCGCCTTGGGGCGAAACATGCAGCGGCGTTCGACCTCTCTGCGGCGTGTTCGGGCTTTGTCTATGCTGCTTCAATCGCCGCGCAGTTCATCGAGGGTGGTATCTACCGCCATGTGCTCGTAATCGGCGGCGAGGTGCTCTCCAAGGTGGTGGACTGGCAGGATCGCAACACCTGCATTCTCTTTGGAGACGGCGCGGGTGCAGCCGTGTTTGGGGCAGTCGAGGAGGGCTACGGCGTGCGTGCCTTTGATCTCGGCAGCGACGGCTCGGGCGGTGATGCTCTCGACATTCCCTCGAGCGGCAGCCTTTGCCCCGTGACCCCCGAGACGATTGCGCAGCGCCTCAACTTCGTCCACATGGACGGCAAGGCGGTCTTCCGCTTTGCAACAAGGGTTATGGGGCGGACGGTGGAGACCTCTCTCGAACGCGCAGGAATGCAGCGGGAGGATCTTGACTACCTCGTCCCGCATCAAGCGAATATCCGTATTATCCAGGCGGCAGCCAAGCGACTTGCGATGCCGATGGACAAGGTCATTATAAATATTCATCGTTACGGCAATATGTCTGCCGCATCCATCCCTGTCGCCCTCGCGGAGGCGGCGCACGCGCAGCAGTTCAAAAAGGGAGACAACATTGCCCTCGCAGGTTTCGGCGCGGGACTTACATGGGCATCGTGTATTATGAAATGGGCGAAGGAGGAAAACGGTTAATGTTTGAAAACAATCCGATTTGTCGGATGCTTGGCATCAAGTATCCAATCTTCCAAGGTGGTATGGCATGGATCGGTACGGCCGAGCTTGCCTCTGCTGTCTCCAATGCGGGGGGGCTCGGGCTGATCGGTGCCGGACATATGCCGCCCGACGCACTCAGGAATGAGATTCATAAGGTCAAGGGCTGGACGGATAAGCCCTTCGGCGTGAATGTCATGCTCATGAGCCCTTTTGTGAAGGAAGTCATGCAGGTCGTGCTCGAGGAGCGTGTTCCCGTCATCACAACGGGCGCGGGCAATCCCGGTGAGTATGTGCCGGCGCTCAAGGAGATCGGCTCGAAGGTCATCCCCGTGGTGGCGTCGGTCGCTCTCGCACGCCGTCTCGTGCGCACAGGCGTGGATGCCGTGATCGCCGAGGGCACGGAGTCCGGCGGACACATCGGAGAGATCACGACGATGGCGCTGCTCCCGCAGGTGGTTGACGCCGTCGATGTGCCTGTCATCGGCGCGGGCGGCATCGGTGATTCGCGCGGCATGGCTGCGGCGTTTGCGCTCGGTGCACAGGCGATCCAGATGGGCTCGCGCTTTGTTCTGAGTGAGGAGTGCATTGCGCATCCGAACTACAAGAACGCGGTCCTCAAGGCAAAGGATCGGTCGACGGTTGTCACGGGGCGTTCGCTCGGACACCCTGCGCGTGTTCTGCAGAACAAGCTCTCGCGCAAGTATGAGGAGATGGAGGCGGCAGGTGCCTCGAACGAGGAGCTTGAGCAGCTCGGCGTCGGCAGCCTGCACCGTGCAACGCATGAGGGGGATGTCGACAACGGCTCCGTTATGATCGGCGAGATCTCCGGCATGCTTTCGGATATCAAGCCTGTTCGTGAGATTATTGAAGACATTGTAAGTGGTCTTCCGGGCGCGTTCGACGCTGCACGCAAGACCTGTGAGTGAGGTGCAGGGCTATGGGAAAACTCGCATTTTTATTCCCCGGACAGGGGGCACAGGTTGTTGGCATGGGGAAGGACTTCTTCGACGCCTATGATCTTGCAAAGAAGCGCTTTGCCGAGGCGGATGAGGCACTTGGGTACTCGATCAGCAAGCTCTGCTTCGAGGGACCTGCCGACCGGCTGCAGCTGACGGAGCATACGCAGCCCGCCATTCTCACGGTGGCGGTGATTGCCTCCGAGCTCCTGCGCGCAGAGGGCATCGAGCCTGAGATCGCAGCAGGGCACAGCCTCGGTGAGTACGCGGCACTTGTTGCAGCGGGCGTGCTCTCGTTCCAAGATGCTGTCCTTCTCGTGCACAAGCGCGGTGCCTATATGCAGGAAGCCGTTCCCGTGGGCGAGGGGGCGATGGCTGCGGTCATCGGTCTCGACGATGAGACGATTATCTCTGCCTGTGTCGAGGCAAGCGCGGCAGGCGCCGTGCAGGCAGTCAACTTCAACTGCCCCGGGCAGACGGTCATCGCGGGCACGGCAAAGGGCGTGGAGACAGCTGTGCAGATGCTGCAGGAAAAGGGCGCGAAGAAGGCGGTGATCCTGCCTGTCTCCGCACCGTTCCATTCGACGCTGATGGAGCCTGCCGCAAAGAAGCTCGCGGCAGAGCTGGACAAGGTGGAGCTGCATGATGCGGCGTTCCCTGTCGTCTCGAACTATACGGGCGGACTCCAACAGACCGCAGCAGAGATCAAGGCGAATCTCGTCGCACAGGCGGATCATCCCGTGCGCTGGATTGCGTGCGTCAACACGATGCGTGACTTCGGTGCGGATACCTATGTCGAGTGTGGGCCGGGCAAGACGCTCGCGGGCTTCAACAAGCGCATTGACAAGTCGCTGAAGAGCCTGAACGTCGAGAATGTGGAATCCCTGCAAAAAACACTTGACACACTAAAGAAGTAATGATTAAATGAATTCG
>CAUVFG010000062.1:0-6905 GCA_963551125.1 uncultured Selenomonas sp.
TCGGCAGGAGTATGGCGGCGATGACGCCGTTGACCAACCCCTCCATGATGAGCCCCGGCGTAGACGCGAGTGCGGCGGGCAGGCTCGCATAGAGCACGGCACCCGCAATCGTATATGCCGCCGCCATCCAAAGGCTCGATAGGAGGAGTGCCATGATGACGCTCGCACGCGGTGCGATTGCCGCTCCCCTGCGGCCGATGCGATAGACGATCTCCGCCATGACGAATTTGATGATGAGTGTTGGTACGATCCAGATTGCAAAGCCCCCGAGGAGGTCTGCAAGTGCCGAACCGCAGCACGCAGCAAAGAGCGCACTGCGACGTGGTGCGAGCAGTGCGAGCAGGAAGATCACAGCATCACCGAGATGCGCGTAGCCGAGCGGGATCGGGATGTGCGGCAGATAGGTCGCGACGAAGACGAGCGCCGTCATCAGCGCTGTGAATACAATTTCCTGTGTGGTAAATTTTCCTGTGTGATAATATTCCATGTGCTTATCCGTTTTCCTTTCCGATTTATACGAACACGGCTTTCCTGCCGCTCAGACGTTCCAGCAACGTGGAATCGACATTTTTTAGATAGCCGCCCTGCTGCATCTGTGTTTGAACGGCATGTCTGCCATAGATATTTCGCACCTCATTGAAGTCACGGACACCATGCACACGGCACAGCCGTTCTTTCTCGGCACGCAGCTCCGGGTATTTCTCCTCAACAATGGCAAGACAGATGGCATTGTCCTGCCCAACGCGCGCTCTCCATTCTTTCGCACCTGTAGATATCCCGGTACCGTATTCATACCAGATCAGGTTCTCATCCCAAAAGCCGACTCGAATGTCATCGGCAATCATCAGGGAATACACGGCATCCTCTCCATAGACAATCACATCCGAAATTGCTTCCAGATAGAATGTGAGCAGCTGCCGCTCAGCGATGAAGGCAGCCCCGCAGGCAAAATCTCCATAGAGCAGGTATGCTTCCCAGATGGCGCGCATATCATTATCATAGTAGGGGCGCAGATCGAGCGGGTTCATCGTATTCAGTATCTCATAGCCGCTCTGCCCCTCTCTGTAATAGCATGCTCTCCCAAAGGCAAGCCGATACCCCTCTGTCTCCATGAAATGAATCATCCCTGCCAAAACATGTTCATTGTATAAATAGTCTCCGGGAGAGATCCATTTGATATACCTTCCTTGCGCTGCACGCAGTGCATTCATCTGATTATGAACAATGCCCCTGTTTATGGAGCTGCGCACAATCGTATAATCTGTGAAATGTTTCTCATGCAGCCACTGCTCGATTTCCTGTTGGCGAAAATCCTCTGACCCGTCATCTGCCAGCAGGATTTCATAACGACAGCCCTTTTGGTTGACGATCGATGTCAATGTGATAAACAGCTTTTCATAATCCGGCCGGTAGATGAGGACACAAACGCTGATATCATAGAAATCTGCTTCTTGATGTTCGCCCACGTCATTCTCCTGTTACAATGAAAAATCTTGTCCAGTCTTCTATACCATAGCACACAGCATTCTAAAATTCAATCAATACAGAGAAAAACAACCTCCCCGCATCAAGAAAGGATGCAGAGAGGTCGTTCTTTTCGTTTACGACAAAATACGTACGAGATAGCTCAGCGAGTCCGACCAGAGGAGGACGCCGAGGAGGACGAGCACAACGCCCGCCGCCTGCTGGATGCGCGGCAGATACTGATAGAACGCGCGCAGCTTCATGATGTGCCGCCGCCAGATGACGGCGAGCAGGAAGAACGGAACGGCAAAGCCGAGACTGTAGACGAGGAGGAGCAGAGCACCCGCGCCGACGGTCGCCGTATCCCCCGCATAGAGGAGGATGGTCGCGAGCATCGGGCCAGTGCACGGTGTCCATCCGAGTGTGAAGCCACAGCCGAGGAGGAACGCACCGCCGATGCCGTCAAAGCCGCGCTGCTGGAACGGGCGGTATTCACGCAGGAGCAGTGGGATCCGTATCCACCCCGTCATAAAGAGCCCCATGACGATGATGAGGACGGCCGCGCCCTGCCGCAGGATCTCCTGGTAGGAGAAAAGCCACGCGCCGATGAGCGATGCCGTTGCGCCGAGCAGGACGAAGACGAGGGTAAAGCCTGCGAGGAACGCCGTCGTATTCGCGTAGAGCCGACGCGCCTCGCCGCCGTCCTGCTGACTGTTCTTCGCGAGGATGAGCGAGAACGTCGGTAGGAGAGGCAGGACACAGGGTGAGATGAAGGAGAGGAAGCCCGCGAGAAACGCGCCGCCGAGCAGGGTCAGTTCCATGTGCCGCAGCCTCCCCGCATGATGCTCTTAGAGCTTGCCGATGACATCTTCGAGCTCCTCTTTCGTCACGCCGCCCGTCTTGCGGTAGACGACATTGCCCTCCGCGTCAACGACAATCGTAGTCGGGATCGCACGCACGCCGTAAAGCGTCGCTGCCGTGCCCTTCGTATCGAGCACAACGGGCAGATCCGCCTTGCGCTCCTGCATGAATTTCTCGACGGGCGCGGCATCCTCCTGCAAGTTGACAGCGTAGAAGTCCACCGCGTCCTTATGCGCCGCATAGAACGCCGCAAGATCGGGAATCTCCGCCTGACACGGCGGGCACCACGTCGCCCAGAAGTTGATGATGTAGGGTCTCCCCTTCGCCTCGACGGCGACATCCTCGCCCGCGAGGTTCTTGAGCGTGAACGTCGGCGCAGCTTCACCGCGCTGCCCCATGCCCTTGCTCTGTTCAGCGGACGGCTGCGCCTTTGCCGTCGCGCCCTGGTCCGCACTGTTGCTTGTGCCGCAGCCCGCAATCATGGAGACTGCAAATGCTGCCGCAAACAGTGCTGTATATCTCTTCTTCATAAATGTACCTTTCCTAAAGATCAAAATTTTCAAGTTCGTACTGCGTGACGGCAAGCGCAGCGAGTGCCGCCGTCTCCGCACGCAGGATGAGCCGCCCGAGAGAAACGGATGTTGCCCCCGATGCCCGGATTGCCTCCGCCTCGGCAGGAGAGAATCCGCCCTCCGCACCCACGATGAGCACAATGCGGCGCGCCGTGAGAGCGCGTAGAGCAGTCCGCATGGAGCGCTCCGCTTCCCCTTCGTAGCAGAAGATGACCGCCGTATCTGACGTATGAAAAAACTCCGCATTCTGCAAAAGAGACGAGAGCTCCGTAATCTCCGTGACGGGCATGAGTGCCCGCCGCCCGCATTGCTTTGCCGCCTCATCGGCGATCTTCTGCCATCGCGCCGCCCTCGCTGCCGCCTTCTTCGCGTCATAGCGCACGACAACGTGCTCCGTCGTGACGGGATAGAGCGCCGCCGCGCCAAGTTCTACCGCCTTTTGCACGACGAAGTCCATCTTTTCGCCCTTGAGGAGCGCCTGCACGAGGATGACCTCGTGCGAATTTTCCTTCTCCTGCACCAGAAGTTCTGCAAGTGAAAGCTGTACTGCATCGGGCACGACGGCAGAGACCGTCATGCGGGCGACCCTGCCATCCGCATCCGCAATCGTCACTTCGTCCCCGATCTGCGCACGCATGACACGTGCGAGATGGTGCGCATCTCCCCCCGTGATCGTAATCTCCTCCGCAAACGTTCCCGGATAGAACAGTCGCCGCATCAGGGTGCCAGCTCCTCACTTCGGCGGATAATCATCGCCGCCCATTCCTTTTCACAGGTCATATCGAGCACGGTATAGCCATGCTCACGCGCCGCACGTTCCACGTCCGCGATACGGTCGTCGATGATGCCCGAGGCGAGAAGGACACCGCCGGGTGCAAGATGCGCATCCAGCTGGTCGAACAGGCGGATGATGATGTCCGCAATGATATTCGCCGTAATGAGTTCGGCAGGCTCCGTCCCCTCACACACGGAGAGAAGATCGCTCTCAAATACGGCAACGTTCGTGACGTTGTTCGCGCGGATATTTTCCTCCGCAACAGAGACCGCCACAGGATCGTAGTCCATTGCGATGATTTCGCCCGCACCGAGCTTCGACGCGGCGATCGCGAGAATCCCCGAGCCGCAGCCCACGTCATAGACGCGCATCTGCGGGCATACGATATGTTCCATCCAGCGCAGACACATCGCCGTGGTCGCGTGCGCGCCTGTCCCGAATGCCGCACCCGGATCGAGGTCAATGACAATCTCATCCCCCTGCGGCGTGTATTCCTCCCACGTCGGACGAACGACGATGCGCCGCCCGATCTTCTCCGTGTGGATGTATGCCTTCCACGTCTCCGCCCAATCCTCATCGGCGACGAACGTATGCGAGATCGTTCCCGCGCCGATGGACGCATCCGCGCGGCGCAGCCCCTCGATCCGCTCCGCGAGCGTCAGGAGGCTCGTCTCGAGCCGTGCATCCTCGGGCAGATAGGCACGCACCGTCACCGTATCCGTATCCTCGGCACGCGGCAGATCGGTATAGTCCCAAAGCCCCGCGTCAATGTACTCATTCACGAGAGACGGATCGTCGATCTCTGTCCCTGCAGCACCGAGTTCCATCAGGATGTTCCCGATGAGATCCGCGCCCTCATGCGTCGTCACGACGCTCACCTGTGCCCAGCGCATTCCGTCGCCTCCTACAATTTCTCCCGCATATTTTCTCTATCGATGAGATTCATTATACAGGAAAAAAATTGGAAATGCGATAATTTTTTGCCAGTGAGGATAAAAAAACCGCCGCAAAAATATGCGGCAGCCTCCTCCATTCAGATTCGTTTAGGGAATCGCTGATAAATTCAGCACCACCGTCTTAGCACATCTTTTTCGCCCTTTCTTTGTCGACAAATCCTCCACATAGCCTTTGCTATGCGTCCGGTTTGTCTCCTCGACAGGACAAAAAATCTGCACCAATACGGCGGACTTCATTTTATCAGCGATTCCTTTATTTTTTTTTCTTCCGCATTCCTGTCGATAAAGTCCTGCACGAGATAGCGCGGGCGATGTTTCACCTCAAGGTAGATCTTCGCAACGTACTCACCGATGACGCCGATGGAGAGGAGGATGAGTCCGCCAAGGAACCAGAGCGAGACGACAAGGCTCGTCCAGCCGACAATGGTCTCCCCCGTGAAGTGGCGCACAATCGACCAGATGAGCATCAGCCCGCTGATGAAGGAGATGCACATGCCCATCTGCGAGATGAGCCGTATGGGGCGTGCCGAGAGCGAGGTCACGCCCTCCCACGCGAACGCTGCCATACGCCGCCACGGATACTTCGAGTCGCCCGCAAGGCGTTGCCTGCGCGTGTAGTAGACGACGTCGTGCGAGAGCCCAATCATGGGCACGATCCCGCGCAGAAAGAGGTTGACCTCAGGGTACTCCGCGAGCGCTGTAAGGGCTCGACGATCCATCAGGCGGAAGTCCGCATGGTTGAACACGATATCCGCCCCGAGGGCACGCATCGCACGATAGAAACTCTCCGCCGTAAAGCGTTTGAGGAACGTATCCGAGGCGCGGTTTTCGCGCACACCGTAGACGATGTTTGCCCCCGCCGCACGCTTTTCCAGCATGGCATCAATCGCGTCAATATCGTCCTGCAGGTCGGCATCCATGCTGATCGTGACATCTGCATACGGGAGTACCGTCATCAGCCCCGCGAGCAGGGCATTCTGGTGTCCCTCGTTATGTGCGAGATTGATCCCCGAAAAGAGAGGACTGCGCTCCGTACACTGACGGATCAGTTCCCATGTACGGTCGTGGCTGCCATCGTTGACGAAGGCGATGCGGCTCCTTGCATCGACACGCCCCGCATCAGTCAGCTGCGTCAGCTTCGCTTCCAATTTCCTTGCCGTATCGTCCAGCACTTCCTGCTCATTGTAGCAGGGCACGACGAGATAGAGGACAGGTGCGCTCATTCCTTATCATCCTTAAAGATACAGAGACCGTCGCGTTCCTCGACAAGCTGCCAGTGCTCCGCGCCGAGTTCCTTCATCATCTTTTTATACATGGATTCACGCATGATGATGTATTTCGGACGCGCATCCGCGCGCAGAGCAGCAAGCGACTCCGCGTGGTTCGTATCCGCCTCGATGCCCGGGATATCCGTATAGAGCATGACGCCGGGGCGCAGCTGCTTGTCGATGTAGAGGGCTCTCCCCTCCGCCTCAGCCGCAGCGTGGTAGTTCGCCGCATAATTGAGTGCGACCTGTTTCACGCTGAAATGCCCCTCGATCGCAGGCATCATGAAGCCGAACGCAATGACCATCGTCACGACGCCCGCGAGGACATGCATCCATGCGGCAGCGATGAGATTATGCGATGCCGTAATGCTGTAGACAATCAGAGCCCCGAGGATGAGCGTGATCGCTCCGAGCCACAGCCCACCCTCGGCGAGCCCCGCTAGGCTGTCCCCGCTCATCAGCCAGCCGAGGCCGAGCAGGAGGAACATGAGCGCACTCCCGCCCGCCCATGCGAAATGCGTCTGACGCCAGTCGTCCAGCATACGAGCGAGATTCCAACCGATGATGGTCGAGAGCGCAGGTGTCAACAGCAGCATATAGGAGACCTGCTTCGTCTGCGCGATGGAGAAAAACACGAGGACAAAGATCCACCAAATCTGGAAGAATGCAAGCGCCTGCGCCTCCTCACCGAAGCTCTTGCGGAAGGCATTCTTGACCGACTGCACGAGAATCCCCGTCCACGGGAAGAAGCCAAGAATCAGAACGGGCAGATAGAACCACCAGTGCGCGCGCACAGGATGGAGCGGTGCCGTAAAGCGGCTGACGTTGTGGAAGCCGATGAACTCGTAGATGAATGCCATGCCGTGCACCTCGTACATATAGAGGTACCACGGGAGACCCACGATGACAACGAGCAGCAGCCCGCGCAGAATGTGAATGCGAAAGAGCTGCTCGAGCTGACGCGTCGCGAGCAGGTAGAAGAACACAATCCCCGCAGGAAAGACCACGC
>CAUVFG010000063.1:0-6868 GCA_963551125.1 uncultured Selenomonas sp.
ACGGAACGGATCATCCAGTCTGCGACCATGGTCGATGAGCTCACGGAAAAGACTGTAGACCATATGCAGAACATCTCCTCCTCGTCCCAGTCGCAGTCCGCTTCCAGCGAGGAGATCGCCTCCGCCTCCCAGTCCCTCGCGACCCTTGCGACCGACCTGCAGAACGCCACACACAAATTCAAACTCTGAAAACAGCAGACACTGCCGCACGGAGAGAGATCCTGTGCGGCAATTTTGTTTGCATAAAGAATATTTGCAGATATGCTCATATTGTGTTAAGATAATGTAAATATAAGAAAGCTCTCATAAAGTTATCGTTGCAGCATCGGGAAGTGCAGCGATTTCTATAAAAATGGCAATTTGGGCGGGTATGATCCCGCCTATATGCGTTTGATACATCTCATTTTGGGAAGGGAGCTGAGAGTATGAGTATCAAACAGAAGCTGGTTCTCATGGGCGCACTCATGGCGCTGCTCGTGGTATCCATCTGCGGAATCGGGTACTATACGGCACAGACGGCGCTGATGGCGAGCATCTCCGAGGAGCTTGAGGCCAGCTTGTCGGTGCAGGCGGCGAAGGTGGACGGCTGGCTCGCCAAGCGTGGACAGATCGCCGAGAGCACGGCGACACTGCTCTCCAAGTATGCGGATCGGCCGGAGCTCTATGAGCAGAACATGCTGAGTCTCGCCGCAAATGACAAGGACGTGCTCGACGTCTGCAACGGCACGGAGGACAGCCGCTTCATCCGCTGGGCGGAGGGCGACGTGAGCGCGCTTGTCAACCCGCATCAGCGCAAGTGGTACAACGATGCCAAGGCAAAGGGCAAGCTCTTCTACACCGAGGCATATGAGGACGTCTCCAATCATCAGATGGTCGTCTCCGCTGCCGTTCCGTACAACGGAAGTGACGGCGCTGTGCGCGGTGCGGTCTGCGTCGATATATCCCTCGCGACCCTCGACGCGCGCGTCAAGAATCTGAAGTACCACGGCGAGGGCGAGGGCATCATCATTGAGCCCTCGGGACTCATCATCGCTTCCAGTGAGGGCATGGCGATGAAAAAAGTCGATGAGAACCCCGTCCTAAAGGAAAACTTCTCTGCGATGCTGCAGAACAAGAGCGGCTATTTCGCCACGGAAAAGGACGGCGAGGAGCAGATCATCGCCTATACGACCGTGCCCTCCTCCGGCTGGATTGTCGCCATTGCCGTGCCCGAGCGCGTCGCCTTTGCACAGCTCGCAAGTCTCAAGACGACCTACAGCGTGCTGAGTCTGCTCGGCATCCTGCTCGTGGCGGGCATCATCATCGCCCTCCTGCGCTTTGCCGCGACCATCACAGGTGCAACCGAACGCCTCATGAATCACGTCGATGCGCTCGCCAAGGGCGACCTCAGCCAGTCGGAGCTCCCCGTCACCTCAGAGGATGAGCTTGGGCAGCTCGCCGCAAACTTCAACACGATGATGAAGAACATCCGTAACGTCATCCGCCAGGTCGCGGGCACCGCCGAGCAGCTTGCCGCCGCCTCCGAGCAGCTCACGGCGGGCGCACATCAGATGGCGGAGTCCGCGACCGAGATCGCGGGCACCGTTGCAAACGTCGCCGAGGGCACGGACGCGCAGCTTGAGAGCCTTGCGGGTGCGAAGAAGAACATCGGCATCGTCTCGGGCGACATCGAGCGTGTCACGCACGAGGCGGAGCGCGTTGCGGGCAGCTCGACCGCGACCGCCGAGGCCGCCGAAAAGGGCGAGAGCCTCATGAACGACGCCATGGCAAAGATGAACGGCATCGAGCAGAGCGTCCTGCGCTCCGCCGAGGTCGTCGAGAAGCTCGGCGAGAGCTCCAAGCAGATCGGCGAGATCGTCGAGACCATCTCCGCCATCGCCGAGCAGACCAACCTCCTCGCCCTCAACGCCGCCATCGAGGCAGCGCGTGCAGGTGAGACGGGACGCGGCTTCGCCGTCGTCGCCGAGGAGGTGCGTAAGCTCGCCGAGCAGTCCCGCGAGGCAACGGATCAGATCAAGGAGCGCATTGCAAGCGTCCAGCGCGACACGGCACAGGCAGTTACCGCCATGCAGAGCGGTACAAGCGAAGTGCAGGCGGGTACGACTGCCATCCGCGAGGTCGGCACACAGTTCGAGAACATCACGCGCATGGTCGACGAGATGAAGGAGCAGATCGCGAACATCAACAAGTCCATGCAGACCGTCACACATGGCACGGAGCTGATTATCCAGTCCGCCACCACAGTGGGCGAGATCACAGAGAAAACGGCAGAGAACATGCAGAACATCTCCTCCTCGTCCGAGTCGCAGTCCGCCTCGAGCGAAGAGATCGCCTCTGCCTCCCAGTCGCTTGCGACCCTTGCAACCGACCTGCAGAATACGACGAACAAGTTCAAGCTCTAGGAAAATCAATACAAAGGGGCTGTTGCGCGAAGTTTTCTAACTGCGTGCAACAGCCCCTTTTATGAGACTATATTGCTTTTTTTCGTTGGTTATGTCTATAATAGAAATGGAACGTCCTCGGACAACGGCGGTGTCTTTCCCCCGAAAGGGGGTGAGCGAATATGTCTGAAATCGGTGCGATCCTGTTTTTGGTCGTTGCCACAGGCTATATTTTAGCGATAAGCCAAAAGAAATAACCGCCCAGCTCTGACCAGTTGAGCGGTTCATAGAAAAACACGCGATTCTGGAAAGACACCGCCCGAGGCGTTCCTTCTGTTCTTATTATAGCAAAGCATCATCAAATCTGCAAGATAAAAGATCGGAGGCTTTCGTGATCGACATCATCGACATCCACACGCACAGCATCGCCAGTATGCACGCCTACAGCACGATTCGTGAGATCGCGACGATGGCAAAGGAGAAGGGACTCGCCCTCGTCGGCATCTCCGACCATGCGCCCGCACTGCCCGGCACCTTTCACGAGATGTACTTTCGCAACTTCAAGGTCATCCGCCCCGCCGCCTACGGCATCGACATCATCATGGGCGCGGAGCTGAACGTCATGGACTACGAGGGCAGGGTCGATCTGCCCGAGCGCGTTCTGCAAAAAATGCACTACGCCATCGCAAGTCTGCATGATATTGTGATTACGCCCGGCACGCAGGAGGAGAATACGCGCGCCCTCCTCGGTGCGATGGCAAATCCCTACGTCACGATCATCGGACATCCCGACAACCCTACCTACCCCGTGGACTTCGATGCGCTTGCCCGCGCCGCCGCCGCAGAGCACGTCCTCATCGAGGCAAACAATGCCTCGCACAACCCGAACGGTCCGCGCGTCGGCTCGGAACTTCTCGCGCGGGATCTCCTCGCCGCCTGCCGCCGTCACGGCGCACACATCCTCATCGGCAGCGACGCGCACATCGACATCGATGTCGGCGAGCACAGTCATACGCACGCCATTCTCGCGGACATTGATTTCCCCGAGGAACTCGTGCTGAACAGCGATCCCGCCCGCCTCAAGGCATGGATTGCAGAGCGTCACGCACGAAACGGCGTACATTCCTTAAATTATTTTTCTTAATTGTTTTCTTTTTATAGTTATTTATATATATTTATCATTATTTATTTTATGAATACAAAGAAGCTGCCTCCGCCGATTTATTTTCGGTGGAGGCAGCTTCTTTTTTATCCGATCATCAGAAGTCGTATGTCAGACCGAGCCAGTAGCTGCGGCGCGACATATAGGAGCCGCCCGCGATGCCGTCGGCATCGAGATCATCGTAGTAGGCGCTGTACTGCGTCCCGTCCGCTGCCGTCACCGCGCGGTCGAAATTGCGGTTCAGCAGATTGTTCACGGCGAACTGTACGGAGAGCCCATCGTGCAGCTTGTGCGTGACCCCCATATTGAGAATTGTGAACGGGTGATAGGTCGATGCGAGACCCGCTGCCTGCTTTGAGCGGTACATCCCGCTACGGTACTGCGCACTGAGCCAGACATCCGTCGCGTCCGCCGGCATCCAGTCGAGTCTCAGGTTGACCGCCTGCTTCGGCGTGGAGCGCAGCGGCTGACCGACATTCTTGCCGCTCTTTATCTGACTGGTGAGCAGCGTCCAATTCAGCCCCGCCCGCACCTTTGGCAGGACGGCGAACGTCGTCCCAAGCTCTATCCCGTGAATCCGCGCCCTGCCGACATTCTCATAGGTGCGGACGGCACCGATGCCCGGGGTATTCACCGCATCGCCGAGGTCGATCTTGTTCTTGAAATCCGTGTGGAAGAACGTCACATGTGCATCCGTCGCGTGCTCGTTGTGGTAGTAGAGCCCGAGCTCCTCCGTCGTCGACTTCTCCGGCTTCAGCCCCGTATTGCCGCGATAGATCTCGCCCGTGATGTTCAGATGGATGTCCACGGGTGCGGACTGGAGCATCGTCGGAGCCTTGTAGCCCGTCGCAACGCCGCCCTTCACCGTGAAGTTGCGGTTCGGCATATAGATGAGGTAGCCGCGCGGGCTGAGATTGTCATCGTAGTCCTCGGGGTGATCGTAGCGCAGGCCGTAGGTAAAGACGAGCTTCTTCGCGATCGCCCACGTATCCTCCCCGAAGAGCGCCCAACTCGTACGCGAGAGGCTGCCGTTGTCATCGGAGCTGCGCTGACGCATCATATTGGCAAACATCGGCGGAGCCCAGCCCGCCGGCGCAATCGTCCGCTTCAGATGGTAGTCCACGCCCTCGCGCTGCCAGCGCGCCCCCAGAGCCAGCGTATGAGCGTCCCCGAGCGGCGTGACATACTTCGTATCGAACGTCACAAAGTCATTCTTCACATTGTTGCGGATCGACGAGCGGATCGGGATCGTGCGCGGCATGATGGACGGCTTTGCCGTGCCCGTCATATCTGCATCGAGGTGCATCTCATTGCGCAGGAAGGAGAGCGTATTCGTCCACGTCCCCTCCTTGCCGACCTTGTTCTCCGCGCCGAGCACAACCTTCATGCGGTCGAATCGCTGCGCCACATCGCCGTCGAGCTTCGTCACCACCTGTGCATTCGACGGCGCGGGCGGAGAGGGCGGCTTCATTTTCCCCCGCTGGGCAAAGTCACCGTCGCGCATGTTCTGCCCGCGGTCAACATCGAGATAGTAGCTGTGGCCTGCGGCGGGCGTATATGTCACGCGCGTCCCGAGATTCCAGTTGTCGTAGTCGCGCTTCTCCTTGTCCACACCGAATGCCGACGGGCCGCGTTTCAGATAGCTGCCGCGCATCTGCATCCCGACCTTGTCGCGCGTAATGGGCCCCGCCACGTTGAAGTTGTACTTCATCGTGTTCGACTTGCCGTCCGTCGTCTCAAGGATGCTGCCGACGGAGACAGAGCCGTGGAACTCGTCCGTCACCTTCTTTGTGATGATATTGATGACACCGCCCATCGCATCCGAGCCGTAGAGTGTCGACATCGGGCCGCGCACCACCTCGATGCGCTCGATCTGGCTCGGTGCGGGCAGGCTCGTATTCGCGAGCTGGTTAAAGCTGCGCATCATGCCGCCCGCGATGCCGGGTCCCGACTGCGCCACCCCGTCCACGAGGATGAGCGTATAGCCGTCGTCCATGCCGCGCATCGAGACGGCGGGCGTATCGAACCGCCCCGTCGCGCCAAACGTATCGACGCCCTCCGTCGTATCGAGGATTTGCCGCAGATCCGTATAGCCGCGCTTTGCGATCTCATCCGCCTTGATGACCGTGATGCTCGCGGGCGCAAAGCGCACATCCTCCTCAAACCCCGATGCCGTCACCACAACAGGAGCAGTCTCATAGCCTGCTTTCTGCGTTTGCATATCCTCTGCATAGACGACGTGTACCCCACTCGAAAGTGCGAGTGCGACCGCCGCCGCAAGAGCCCTCTGTTTTGTCATTCGCATACGATTCCTCCTCATCTGTCCGACACATGGATGCTTTCGTCCGCTCTCCTGATCTAGGGAAGCACTGATAAATTCAGCTACGCCATCTTGACGTATCTTTTTTGCCCGCACCGTGCCCTCGATCCTCCACATAGCCCTTGCTATGCGTCCGGTTTGTCTCCTTGTTCGGACGAAAAATCTACGCCAATCTGCAGGTCTATTTTATCAGCGATTCCCTAGCTACTTTTTGCTGACGATGGCGATGTACGCGAACTCCTTGTTGTGGTCAAAGAAGAAGTTGAACATCTTGCGGAAGCGGTCGAGATTTTCCGTCCGCAGCCCATTGCGGATGATCTTCATTGCGCCGTCGAAGCCCTCGTCGCGCACAAGCCCCGCGGGGTCGAGCAGCGTCATATCGCCCGTCTGCACCTCGATGGCAAAGCCCGCGTCGCGCAGCAGCTTCTCCCAGAGTGCGTGCGGGAGCGGATCGACGTTCACATTGATCGCACGGGAGATGCCCGCACGCAGCTCCGCCGCCTCCGCCTCATCCGTCACGCGCAGCGCGACATCGTGCGTGAGGAGCACGCCGCCCTTCTTCAGCACGCGGAAGTACTCGGCAATCGCCTTTGCCTTGTTCTCACGCGGCAGCATCGTGAGCATCGCCTCGTTGATGACGACATCGAACGTCTCATCGGGGAAGGGGAGCGCCGTCGCATTCCCCTCCACCACATCGATTACATCCGCGAGCCCGTGCTTCTCGATGTTTGCGCGTGCCTTCTCAAGCGCGGCGGGATTCATGTCCAGCCCCGTGATGCGGCAGCCGTGTGCCTCCGCGAGCGCAACCATCGTCGTGCCCATGTTGCACGCGACCTCAAGCACGCGCGTATCTGCCGTAAAGTCAACGTGGCCGAGCAGCCACTCCGTCGCCTCGCGTCCACCCGGACGCAGTCGCGTCTTGCCGAGCCGCGCAAGGAACTCATGTCCCGGTTCGTTCTTCTTTTCTTCAGCCATTGGTATCGCTCCCATCTATATGATTGAAAA
>CAUVFG010000064.1:0-6863 GCA_963551125.1 uncultured Selenomonas sp.
GCCTGTCGGCACTGATGACGACGACGGTCACGGCGATGAAAAAGACCATCGAAGCCCTGCACGAGGCGGGGCATCCGTGTGAGACGATTGTCGGCGGGGCAGTGCTGACGGAGGACTACGCAAAGGAGATCGGTGCAGATTACTATGCGGGCGATGCGCGCAGCATTGTCGAGATTGCACGCCGCGTCCTAGGATAAGAGCCAAGGAGGCATACGTATATGGTGCAGGGGTACATGGATATACGGGAACATATAAAGAAAGAGCCGCTCATCTTTGATGGCGGCATGGGTACGTACTACGCGCAGAAGACGCATACGCGCGGCAAGGGGGTGGAACTCGCGAACATCGAGACACCGCTTGTCATCGAGGAAATTCATACGGAGTATCTGCGTGCGGGCGCGCAGGCAATCAAAGCAAATACCTTTGCGGCAAATCGCATCGTCTACCAGGGCGATACGGCGCTCGTTGAGCGCATCCTCTGCGCAGGCTGGGAGATCGCCGCACGCGCGGCAGAGCCGTTCGGAGGCTATGTATTCGCCGACATCGGTCCCGTCACGGGGCTGCCGCCTGCCGACATCCTTGCGGAGTACCGCTTCCTCGTCGATACCTTTCTCGCGGCGGGGGCGCGACACTTCCTCTTTGAGACAAACTCTTCGACTGAGGGACTGGTTGAAACGGCGGCGCATATCAAGCAGGTATGCCCCGAGGCGTTTGTCCTGACCTCGTTCTCTGCGTTCCCCGGTGGATATACGCGCGACGGCTTCTTCGTAGAGGAACTGATCCGTACGGTCGCGGAGAGCGGCTATATTGACGCAGTCGGATTCAACTGCGTCAGCGGTGTCCAGTCGATGAAGGAGCTGGTTCACCTTCTTGGAAAATGCCCCCTGCCGCTCTCCCTCATGCCGAATGCGGGACATCCGATTGTCATCGACGGACGCACCTTCTATGAGAGTGCACCGGACTACTTTGGCGAGGGGCTTGCCGCCATCGTGCGCGACGGCGTATCCATCGTCGGCGGCTGCTGCGGCACGACGCCGGAGCATATCCGTGCGCTTTGTGCGGCACTTGCAGACGGAAGGGATACGTCGGAGGAGGCGGGTGCGCGCACAGAGCGTACGTCACTTACGCCGTCCCGCTCTCCCTTTTTCGAGGCGCTAAAGGCGGGGGATCTCCCCATCGCCGTCGAACTCGATCCACCCGAGACCGGCAATGCGGATAAATTCATGGCGGGGGCACGCGAGCTTCAGGCAGCGGGAGCCTCTGCCATCACGATAGCAGACAACCCAATCGCGCGTGCACGCATGGACGCAGCGATGCTTGCGGGGCGTGTGCAGCGCAGCCTCGGCCTTGAGCCGATCCCGCACATGACCTGCCGCGACCGCAACCTCAACGCCATCAAGTCCATTCTTCTCGGACTCAGCGCCGAGGGCGTACATAATATGATTGCAATTACGGGCGACCCCATTCCTACGGCGGAGCGCGACGAGGTGAAGAGTGTCTATCAGTTCAACTCGCGCAAGCTCTCCGCCTTTATCAAGAGCCTCGGCGAGCGCGGCGACGTTGTGCCATTCCATATTTTCGGCGCACTCAACGTGAACTCGATCCATTTTCCGTCGCAGCTTGGCCTTGCGAAAAAGAAGATGGAGGCGGGCATGACGGGGTTCTTTACCCAGCCCGTTCTGAGCAGCCGGGCGAAGGAAAACCTGCGCACGGCGCGCGACACGCTGCCGGGGGCATTCATTCTCGGCGGCATTATGCCCGTCGTCAGTGAGCGCAACGCGCGCTTCATGGAGAGTGAGATCTCTGGCATCCATGTCGAGGAGCGTATTATTAGCGCCTATCATGGACTTGACCGCGCGGCGGCGGAGGAACTTGCCGTTCGTCTTTCGCTTGAGATCGCGAAGGATATCGAGCCATATATCGACGGCTATTATATCATCACACCGTTTGCGCGGACGGTACTCGTCGCGCGCATTGTAAAGGGGCTCAAAGGAACAATATAAAAACAGCCGACGTTGACTCTGTTACGGTCAACGTCGGCTGTCTTAGTGTACGATGCTTCCTATTGTCATCGGCAGCGTATGCGCAGCCTTTGCCATCGCCTTCAGGTCGGTGGCGGATTTTTCCGCCCAGATCGCCGCGACCTTTTTTTGAAAGGAAAGTGCAGAGTGTGGTGATTCTTTTTGTGCACGCACATTCCTGCGGATGATTTCGGCGAATTCCTCAGGCACGGATGCCGTTCGCTGTGCGAGCAGGATTTTCAGATTCGTGTCGATCAGATAAAGGTGGATGGTCGGGTCGCGTAGGCTCTCCTCATCCGGCAGGAGTTCGTCCTTGACGAGGGAGAGGGAGAGCGGTGCATCGCCCCAACCGTCCTTGAAGATGCCGTCGATGCGGTAGAGGAGGAACAGTACGCCGTCCACCTCCGTCACGGCAAGCTCGATCTCGCCCGTACGGAATGCCTCGACAGCGATCGCGTCCGTTCGGGAAAGCTGTAGCAGGAACATCATGCCGTTCTTGTCCGCTTGGAACATTCCACCGTCCGCCTGCGCGAGCACGGGCAGGGGGAACGGCTCGCCGACGGCGAAATTCATCGATGTACTCATGCGTGTCTCCTCACAGCATACGCAGACCTGCCACGCCGCGAATCCCAAGACCGGGGGCGGAGGAGGCGGTGATGTTCTTCTCGTCGAATACGGCACCGCCCTCAATCGGATCCTCGCTGCACAGCACGGGACCGTCGAGATCAATGCGTGTCACAATCTTCTTTGCGCAGGCAAGTGCCACAGCGGCGTTGACGGAGATCTTTGCCTCGAGCATACAGCCGAGCATACACTCCATGCCGTAGATTTCCGCCGCCGCGATGATTTTCTGTGCGGGATAGAGCCCGCCGCATTTCATGAGTTTGATGTTCACCATGTCGGCGGCGTGCAGCTGCATGATGCGCAGGGCGTCGGCAGGGCTGAATACGGACTCGTCCGCAAGCACGGGGATATCGCTCTCACGCGTGACGTAGGCAAGGCCGTCAATGTCCGCTGCGGCGACAGGCTGCTCGACGAGCTCGATGTCAAGTCCCTTTTCTGCCATCTGTGCGAGAATCCGTACGGCCTCGCGCGGCTTCCACGCCTGATTTGCGTCGATGCGGATGCGTACATCTTTGCCGACTGCCTCACGCACGGCAGACAGGCGCGCCACATCGAGCGAAGGATCGACGCCAACCTTGATCTTGAGGGTATCGTAGCCGCGGGCAATCGCATCGCGTGCATCGCGTGCCATCTCGTCGGGGGCATTTACACTGATTGTGATATCCGTGACGATGCCGTCCTTTGCGCCGCCGAGGAGCTTGTGCACGGGGATGTTCCACAGCTGTCCGTAGAGATCGTAGAGTGCCATGTCGACGGCTGCCTTTGCCGAGGAGTTGTGGATGAGCGCGGTTTGTACGGACTGGATCAGATCCTCGAACTCGTTTACATCGCGGCCAATGAGCAGGGGAGCAAGATGCGTACGGATCGCGTCAATGATGCCGCCCGTCGTATCGCCCGTGACAACGCCTGTTGGCGGTGCTTCACCATAGCCCGTTGCACCCGTATCTGTGCGGATGAGTACGATGACGTCCTCTACGTTGTCCACGCGTCGGCGCGCCGTCTTGAACGGGACACGCAGGGGGACGGAGAGCATTCCAAGCTCGACCTTTGTGATTTTCATGGGAATCCTCCTTCTGTATACAGAATTCTTTCATATATGAGAGTAATTTGGGAAAGAAGTCCATTGTGTTCATTTATTGCTTTATTATATAATCATTATCGTGATTCTTCAAGGAATTATATTATATTAACGAAGGAGTGTATATCATGATTACAGACGGATTTACCTATGTCGCCGTGCTCATCCTGCTTGCAGGTGCACTGGTGACGCTTGAGAAGGGAACGGGGTGGGCGCTGTTCCGCTACCTGCCTGCCGTCGTGCTCGTCTATCTCATCTCCATGCTGCTGTGCACGGTCGGCACATGGGATATGGCGGCGACAAAGCCGGCGTATGCGGGGTTGAAAAATTCGCTGACGTATGCGATGGTCTTTACCATGTTGCTACGCTGCGACATTCGCAAGGTGCTCAAGCTCGGTCCACGGATGCTGCTCGGCTTTTTCTCTGCGTCCGTGACCATCATGATTGGCTTTATCGTCGCGTTTCTCGTTATGAAGAACTTTATCGGTGGGGATTCGTGGATGGCGCTCGGTGCACTCTGCGGTTCGTGGCTCGGCGGCTCGGGCAACATGGTTGCCGTGCAGGCGGCACTTGGTGTGTCGGAGGCGGATATGGGCTATGCGCTCGTGGTCGACTCGATTGACTACTCCATCTGGGTCATGTTCCTGCTCTGGCTCATCACACTCGCACCGCGTTTTAACCTGTGGAACAAGGCAGATACGACGCAGCTTGATGCCGTGTCACGTAGCCTCGAGGAGGATGCAAAGCTGAACACGGGGACAATCACATTCCAAAGTCTCATACTGCTTCTCGGTACGGCTCTCATGGTTTCAGCCGTTGGAGCAAATGTCGGTAAGATCCTCAATGCCGCTGTACCGTTCTTTGATAAGGCAACGTGGACGATCCTCTTTATCACCGTCCTCGGACTCATCGGTGCGGTCTCGCCACTCGGGCGCGTGGCAGGCTCGGCAGAGATGTCGAATGTCCTGCTCTACTCCGTCATCGCCCTGCTCGCCTCGCGCGCGTCTCTGCTCGAACTCGGCGATGCGCCGTACTGGATTCTGACGGGCTTCATCATCCTCGGTGTTCACTTCACGCTCATGTTCCTCCTTGCACGTCTCTTCAAGCTCGATATGTTCACCGCGTGTGTCGCATCCCTCGCAAACATCGGCGGAACGGCATCCGCACCCGTACTTGCGGGCACGTATTCCGGCTCGCTTGTCCCCGTCGGCATCCTCATGGCACTGATGGGCTATGTCGTCGGTACGCCGTTTGGCATCCTCGTTGCGCATATCATGGAAATGCTTAAGTAAGGATGGAAAGATTCTTTCGGGAAGCCTGCCACACAATCGTGTGACAGGTTTTTCTTGCCTTATGTTGCAAAAAAAAGTAAAATGAAATACAAATAAAGGAATCGCTGATAAAATGAAGTCCGTCAGATTGGCGTAGATTTTTTTCGTCCGAACAAGGAGACAAACCGGACGCATAGCAAGGGCTATGTGGAGGATTTGTCGACACAGTGCGGGCAAAAAAGATACGTCAAGATGGCGTGGCTGAATTTATCAGTGCTTCCTAAATACAGAGAGGTGACGGGATGATTAAGAAGGGAATTATCCTTGCAGGCGGATCGGGAACGCGCCTTTACCCGCTGACGAAGGTCGTATCAAAGCAGCTCATGCCCATCTACGACAAGCCGATGATCTACTATCCGCTGAGTGCGCTCATGCTTGCGGGCATTCGGGACATCCTCATCATTACTACGCCGAATGACAATGAACTCTATCGCGCCCTGCTTGGCGACGGCAGTCAGCTTGGACTGTCCATCTCTTACGCCGTACAGCCGAGCCCTGACGGACTCGCACAGGCGTTCATCATTGGTGCGAACTTCATTGCGGGTGAGGGCTGTGCGCTCGTGCTTGGCGACAATATCTTTTACGGCTCCGACTTTGCGCAGGTCTTACAACGTGTTGTGCGCAGCGACGACGGCGCAACCGTATTCGCCTACTACGTCTCCGATCCCGAACGCTACGGCGTTGTGTCCTTCGACGAGGACGGAAATGCGCTCTCCCTCGAGGAGAAGCCGAAAGAGCCGCAGTCGAACTACGCCGTCACGGGACTCTACTTCTATGACAGCGACATCGTAGAGATTGCACGCGGAATTCGTCCGTCCGCGCGCGGGGAACTCGAGATCACCGACGTCAACAAGGCGTATCTCGCGGCGGGGAAACTCCATGTGGAGCGCCTGCGGCGCGGCTACGCGTGGCTCGACACGGGGACGCATGAGTCGTTGCTCTCGGCGGCCAGCTTCGTCCAGACCATACAGGCGCGGCAGGGGCTCAAGATCTCCTGCATCGAGGAGATCGCCTACCGTATGGGCTACATCGACGCAGAGCAGGTGCTGCGTCTTGCCGAGCCTCTCGCCAAGAATGAATATGGTGTTTATTTGAAACGAATCATTAAGGACGTATAGGAGTATTATATGAACGTAATTGAAACGGGACTTACGGGCGTCCGTATTCTCGAACCTCAGGTATTTGGCGATGCACGCGGCTGGTTCATGGAGAGCTGGTCGAAAAAGAAGATGGAGGATGCGGGCATTTTCGTTGACTTTGTACAGGATAATCACTCTTTTTCTGCACAGAAGGGAACGCTGCGCGGGCTCCACTATCAGCTGAATCCAATGGCACAGGCAAAACTCCTGCGTGTTTCACGCGGTACGATCTTCGATGTCGCCGTAGACATTCGTCGCGGCTCGCCGACGTATGCGAAATGGGTCGGCGTCGAGCTCTCGGCGGAGAACTATCGCCAGCTCTTCATCCCGCGCGGCTTCGCACACGGATTCATCACGCTCACCGACGACGTTGAGGTACAGTACAAGGCGGACAATCTCTATGCACCCGACTGTGATGGCAATATCCGTTGGGATGACCCTGAGATCGGCGTCGAGTGGCCGATTGCGCCGACCGTTCTCTCGGAGAAGGATGTCGCAGCGCCGCTGCTCGCTGCGCGGACGGAGCTCAACTTTACGTACAACGCATGAGGGGGATGGAATTTTATCAAAAAGATGCGGAAAAATGAAAAAAAGGGTTGACGAGGAGAAGTCTTTTGTGTTATATTATGACAGTCGCGCCGATGAGAGCCGCGAGGAACTGCAAAGAACC
>CAUVFG010000065.1:0-6858 GCA_963551125.1 uncultured Selenomonas sp.
GCGTTTGGGAGAGATGCTCGACACGACGGAGGAGGATGTGCTCACGCGCTTGGAGCATCTGAAACGGGATGGCTATCTGCGAAGAATCGGCACCTTTTTTAACTCCGAGCAGCTCGGCTATCACGGCACGTTGATCGCCCTGCGTGTCGCCGAGGCGCAGATTCCGTCGGTAGCACGGGCAGTCAACCGCTATGCGGGTGCAACGCATAACTACGAGCGCGAGGGAAGGTACAACCTCTGGTTCACGCTCCTGAGTCCGTCGCGCAGTGCAGAGGAGAAGATCCTCGCCGATGTTGCGGCGTTGCCGGGCGTCGAGCAGCTGATGAGTCTCAAGGCGAATCGCCGCTATAAGATCAACGTGCAGTTCAAACTTGCATAGCCGTGGGAAGGTACAGAGATACGATGACAGAAGAAATCGAGATCGGGGAGATCGACAAGAAGATTGTACGCCTTCTGCAGGGGGAATTCCCACTCGTTGCAGAGCCGTACAAGGCACTTGCGGCAGAGATCGGCATCACGGAGGAGGAACTCCTCGCGCGCATCTCTGCCATGCGTGAGGAGAAGAAGATCCGCAAGATGGGCGCCGTTCTGCGCCATCGCGAGGTGGGCTTTACCGCGAACTGCCTCTGCGTCTGGAACGTGCCCGATGCGCGCGTTGACGAGGTGGCAAAGCGCATGGCGGAGCATCCGCGCGTCTCGCACTGCTATGACCGCAACCGCGAGGCAGATTGGCAGTACAACCTCTACACGATGATCCACGGCTACAGCCGCGCCGAGTGCGAGGGCATCGCTGCTGAGCTTGCCGTCGCCACAGGCATCGACGACCGCCGTATGCTCTACACCAAGAGAGAGTGGAAGAAAACATCGATGAAATATTTTACCGAATAATCCATATATGAAAAAGACCTTGAAACTCTTACATTTATAAGCCTGTGAGGAAGTTTCAGGGTCTTTTGGATTTATGGAAATAGGCCATTTACAATAATCTATAAAATTGTTATAGTATAAAAAAGTTGATCTTATAATTTCAAGAGGGAGGTATGTATCGTGGGAAATTTTGCGATGAAGGTAGATCATAATATGTTGAGTTCACCTTTGAAGATGAGTCGACGACGATCTGAGGAGAGTGGTGGAGCAGAGACCTTTGCCTCAATCCTTTCTTCGACGCAGGCTGAGAATGCAGAGGAAAAAACTACGAAAACGGAAAATCCTCTGGGACTTTCGGATGAGGAATATAGAACATGTTTAAGGAATCGCTGATAAAATGAAGTCTGTCAGATTGGTGCAGATTTTTTGTCCTGTCAAGGAGACAAACCGGACGCATAGCAAGGGCTATGTGGAGGATTTGTCGACACAGACAGGGCGAAAAAGATACGCCAAGATGTCAGTGCTGAATTTATCAGTGCCTCCTTAAATATAGGATGGCGTTTTGACGCCGATCATGTTGTATATTTCCCGCCAAAGGATGCCTCGGTGGAGGATCAGAGGGATTGGTATGAAACAGTAAAAGGAATGACTATTGCTGAGCGTAATCATTTTCTCTCAAATCTTGGGAGAGCACTAAGAGATGATGGCGCAGTCTGTGGATCATACGAGTCATTTAGCCAAAAGGTTCATGCGTTAGGGTATCGGGGGGTTCTTGAACTAGGGCACAAGTGTCTGAAAGAGGTTGAGCATGACAGTGCTGCCGCGGGCGTGGATACGGACAGTCTGGCGATTATTGCAAAACATATCAATCTCTGTGAGACCTTGCTCGATGCGTTTATAAAAAGAGCAAACGAAAAGAATACTATACACCATGGCGAAACGTATCACGATTGACATCAACGATGATGAACAAAAGATGCTTGAAAAAGTAGCGCAAATGTATGATTGCAACATTTCCTCTTTAATCAAAAATTTTGCGTTTGAAAAGATGGAAGATGAGTATGATGTTTCCATCCTTCGTGAGTTTGAGGAGAACGAAGCCGAAGGAAAAACAAAGGTACGCCCTGCAAACGAGTTCTTTGCTGAATGTGGGATATAGATGTATACGTTCAGTGCCAGTGAAGATTTTGAAAGAAAATGAAAAAGGGGCTGTTGCACAAAGTCATTTTGACTCCGTACAACAGCCCCTTTTCTATGCTGTTTAGAGTGCGAGAATCTGATCGTGCAGTCCCTTGAGCTGCTCGGCGGAGGGGACGTAGAGCATACGCACCTTGTCCATGACGATCTCGCAGCCGCTCGCCTTCAGTTCGTCCTCGATCTGCTGGATGCTCTGCCCGCCCCAACCGTACGAGCCGAATGCAAACGCCTTGCGTCCCTTTGGCGCAAGCCCCTTCATGTAGCAGAGGAAGCCTGCAATGGTCGGGAGCATCTGGTTGTTGAGCGTCGGCGAGCCGACGGCGAGATACTTGCTCGTGAGGACATCCGTCATGATGTCGGCGTGCGTGTTCTTCTGGATGTCGTAGTAACCGACGGAGAAGCCCTTGTCGATGAATGCCTCTGCGATCGTATGCGCCATCTTCTCTGTGGAGTGCCACATGCTGTCAAAGACGACGACCGCGCGCTCCTCGGTCTCGCCGAGCGACCACTTGTTGTAGAGGTCGATAATCTCGGGGATGTGCGAGCGCCAGATGACACCGTGACCCGTTGCAATCATCTCGATGTCGAGGCCGTGGACTGCCTTGAGCGCCGTCTGTGCCTGCTTCGCGTAGAGGAAGAGGATGTTTGCGTAGTATTTCTTTGCCTCTTCGATGACGATCGAGAGATCGTTGTCATCGTCATAGCGTTTGCCGGAGGCGAGATGCTGACCAAACGCATCATTCGAGAAGAGAATCTTTTCCTCGGGGCAGTACGTCACCATGCTGTCCGGCCAGTGGAGCATCGGAGTCGGGACGAACGCGAGGGTGCGCTTGCCGATGGAGAGCGTATCGCCCGCCTTTACCGTCTCATAGGGCATCTCTCCATAGTAGGCACGCAGACCCTTGAGCCCGTTCGGCGCACTCGTGACCACCTTCGCGTTCGGGGCGAGGGAGGAGATGAGTGGGACGCCGAACGAGTGATCCGGTTCGACATGGTTCGAGATGATGTAGTCGATTTTCGACGGGTCAATGACGGAGGAGATCCGTGAAAGCATTTCCTCCTCGAAGCCGTGCTTCACCGTATCAATGAGCGTAATCTTGTCATCGATGATGAGATAGGCATTGTAGGTGGAACCACGCTGTGTATCATAGCCGTGAAAGCTGCGCATCGACCAATCGACGGCTCCGACCCAGTAGACATCATCCCGAATTTTGATGGCGTTCATGAATTGCTCCTTTCGACGATAGGATCATATATACAACTTATAGTTTCTCTCTATAAATAAGAACTATATTTATAGAAGTATTCTAGCCTAATTTTTAGGCTTTTGCAACAGGAAGTTTCGTGCATTTTTTCATAAAACGGGAAGGAGCGGGGGGATTTCTTGACAGATGATATGCCATACGATATAATATTTATGACGAAAGCCATACAAAACTAGGAGAAAATGACTAGAAAAGGAAGGACTTTCATGCTAGAAAAAATTCTGGTCTTTGATACCGAGACGACAGGTTTTCGCAGTGATGATGAAGTTCTGACCCTTGCCGTTGTGGATGGCGGAGGGGCGACTGTGGTGGACGGGATGTATGCACCCGTGCGTAAGAGTGCATGGCCGGATGCGGAGAAGATCAATCGGATCTCGCCCGCGATGGTGGCGGAGTGCCCACCGATTCGTGCGCAGCAGGCAGAATTGGAGCGTTTGTTCAACGATCCTGAGACACTGCTTGTCGGATACAACATCGAGTTCGACATCCGCCTTTTGGCGCAGTCGGGGATTCGCATTACGAATCCGAACCGACACGATGTCATGCGTGCGTTCTCGGAGTTTCGCAAGGTGCCCGATGCACGGCGCGGCGGCTACCGCTGGTGGAAGCTGACGGAGTGCGCGGACTACTACCGCTATGACTGGGGCACAAGTCAGGCACATGGGGCGCTTGCAGATACGCTTGCAACGCTTTACTGCTACCGGAAGATGAAAGAACCGGTATACGAAGAGCAGAGCCTGTTCTAGTGATACCGGAGCATAGAGAGGAGGGGACGCTATTATGCCAAAGAAGAAAAAGCGATCCTATGGAAATCAGAATCCGACGCCTACCGAGTCGATTCGCGAACGCAAGCAGCGGGAGCTTGAGCGGCGGCTTGAACGCGTGCGAAAGAGGCGCGCCTCCTATCAGCGCAAGATTATCGGTACCGTCGTGGTGTTCTTCATCATACTTATCATTCTTTGCGCACTTCTGCCCAGTGACGATTCGACCGGCTATAACGAAAAGTGGCAGAAGCCGGTGAACGACCGCCAGACAAGAATTTTGCAGAGTTTGCAGGATAATTTTAAGTAGGTGCTTGCCATTTTCTAAAAACCGCGTATTCTATAAAGGAACGCGGTTTTTTGTTGGAGGAGTTGTTTGCATGAAATTTCAGGAGGTCATCCTCGCATTGCAGGAGTTCTGGTCGGGGCAGGGGTGTATCCTCGCACAGCCGTATGACGTGGAGAAGGGCGCGGGCACGATGAGCCCGTGGACATTCCTGCGCGTCCTTGGGCCTGAGCCGTGGAACGTCGCCTACGTGGAGCCGTCGCGCAGACCTGCGGACGGACGCTATGGGGACAATCCAAATCGCCTCTATCAGCATCACCAGTTCCAGGTCATCATGAAGCCCTCGCCGGACAATATCCAGGAACTTTACCTTGAGAGCCTTGCGCGCCTCGGCATCCGCGCCGAGGAGCATGACATCCGCTTCGTTGAGGACAACTGGGAGTCGCCAACGCTCGGCGCGTGGGGCCTGGGCTGGGAGGTTTGGCTCGACGGCATGGAGATCACGCAGTTCACGTATTTCCAGCAGGTCGGCAGTCACGACGTAAAGCCCGTCTCCGTCGAGATCACCTACGGTCTTGAGCGCCTCGCCATGTATATTCAGGGCGTTGAGAACGTCTATGACATCGCGTGGACGGACGATGTGACCTACGGCGATGTCTTCCATCAGAACGAGTTTGAGCAGTCCACCTACGCGTTTGACCTCTCGGATGAGGCACTGCTCTTTGATCTCTTTGACAAATATGAGGCAGAGGCGGTGCGCGTCATCGGCGCGGGGCATGTGCATCCCGCGCATGACTATGTGCTGAAATGCTCGCATACGTTCAACCTGCTCGACGCGCGCGGTGCGATCAGCGTCTCACAGCGCACGGCATTCATCGGGCGCGTGCGCAAGCTCGCGCGGCTCTGCGCGGAGGCGTATCTCGCGCAGCGTGAGGCGCTTGGCTATCCGATGCTGAAGAAGGAGGGGAAGGCATGAGTAAGGATCTGCTGCTTGAAATCGGGACGGAGGAAGTTCCCGCACACGTTATGCCTCGCATGCTCTCCGACTTGGCGCGTTTGGCGGAGGATCTCTTCAAGGAGCACCGTCTTGCCTATGACAGCCTGCGTACGATTGGCACGCCGCGCCGCAGCGCGCTCCTCGTGACGGGGCTTGCGGAGCGTCAGGAGGATGTGAGCACGGAGACGCGCGGCCCCTCGGTCGCCATTGCCTTTGATGCGGAGGGGAATCCAACGAAGGCAGGTGCAGGCTTTGCACGCGGGCAGGGCATCGATCCCTCCGCGCTCATTCAGCGGGACGGTTACGTCTACGCCTCCGTGCATGAGAAGGGCGCAGAGACGGCGGCACTCCTCACGGAGCTGCTGCCGGAACTCATCCGTACGCTCCCCTTGCCGAACAGCATGCGCTGGGGTGATCTGGACTTCCGCTTCATCCGCCCAATCCGCTGGATCGTTGCGCTCTACGGGACGGAGGTTGTACCATTTACGCTTGCCAATGTCACGAGCGGGAACACGTCGCGCGGACATCGCACGCTCGCACCGCAGGAGTTTGTCATCGCTGCGCCCGCCGACTATGAGGAAGCGTGTGAAAAGGCATACATCATCGTCGATCCCGAGCGCCGCCGCGCGATGATCTGCGCGCAGATCTCAGAGACGGCAAAGGCGTGCGGCGGGACGGCGGAGATCACGCCCGACCTCCTCGAGGAGGTGCTTTACCTCGTCGAGTATCCGACGGCACTCAGCGGCTCCTTCGAGGAAAAATACCTTACCCTGCCCGCAGAAGCCGTTATTACACCCATGCGCGACCATCAGCGCTACTTCCCCGTCAAGGCGGCAGATGGCAGCCTCCTGCCCGTATTCATCACGGTGCGCAACGGCGGCAGGGAGCATCTGGACATCGTTGCGCACGGCAACGAGCGCGTTCTGCGCGCACGTCTCGCCGATGCCCGGTTCTTCTTTGACGAGGATCGCAAGAAGTCGCTTGCGGAGCATCGCGAAAAACTCAAGACCGTCGTGTTCCAGCAGGGACTCGGCTCGATGTACGAGAAGACCGAGCGCCTGATGGAGCTTGTCACGGTGATTGTCGAGGATCTTGCCCCCGATGCGGCGGCATACGAGGCGATGGCGCCGGATGCGCGCCGTGCGGCAGAACTGTCAAAGGCGGATCTCGTGACGGGCATGGTGACGGAGTTCACGGAGCTGCAGGGCATTATGGGGCGAGAATACGCACTGCTTGACGGCGAGAAGCCGGAGGTTGCGCGTGCGATTGACGAGCAGTATATGCCGCGCTTTGCGGGGGACGAACTGCCGCAGAGCGATCTCGGCTTCGCGCTCAGCGTCGCGGACAAGATCGACAACATTGTCGGCACATTCAGCCGCGGCAAGATCCCGACCGGCTCGCAGGATCCCTTTGCCCTGCGCCGTCAGGCGCTCGGGCTCGTGCTCATGCTGATCGAGCACGAGAGCGGGCTGCTGCTCTCCGATC
>CAUVFG010000066.1:0-6735 GCA_963551125.1 uncultured Selenomonas sp.
AGGAGGCAATCCCCGCGCTCGGCATCTCCGCCGGCGGGCATATCACGGAGCCGGGGCGCACCATCTGGTTCAAATCCAACTACAGCTTTTGATGCCTCCCCACCTGCAGCAACTGCCGCCATTCGTGCGGCAGTTTTTCATTGCATGCAAAAATGCGGGGGCGCCGAATCCTTTTTCCTTCCCCTTTTCGCGCCTCTGTGCTATAATAAATCATCATTAAAGTGACGCGCACAGAACGGGGAGGTGATTGGTCGTGATCGAAGCGGCCAAGACATTCGAGGAATATATTGAGAAGGAAAACATCACGGGGTTTCAGATCCGCGAGGCGGGCGACGAGCGCAATACGACCATCTTTGAGAGCGAAATCGAAGTGGAGGAGCGGCGTCTGCCCATCGCCCTTATCATCGACTCCACCGCGTACGCCACCATCCGTATCCGCCTCGCGCAGAACGCCGTCGACGATACGAACGCGATGCTGCTCACGGGCTGGATCATGCGGCAGAATCAGGACAGCCGCCTCGTCAAGTTCTACCTCACCTCCGATACCGCCATCCTCGCCGACGTCGTCGTCCCGCACAATCCCGAGGCGTTCGATCCCGAGGTCATGGTGAGCGTCCTGCGCGTCTTCATCCGCGACATCACAAAGCTCATGCCGGATCTTGCGATGCTCCTCCCCGAGGAGTAAGGCATTTCGGCACATTGTCTGCATCCATGCCCCTGCTTTGGACGTTTCCAAGGCAGGGGTATTTTTGTCAGTGCTTCCCTAGCGTCTTTTTATTCCCTTCTTCCATGTAAAAACGAAATATATTTTCTTTTAAGCAATAAATAAAAAATGCGTCAAAGTTTTTATGAAAGATAATTGCATTTTAGATCGAATCGTGTTATCTTATAGAAGATTTCAGAGCAGATACACAGAGAGGAGTATCGCGATGCGTATCATTTTTACGGATACCTATAAAAAGATGAGCGAGGAGGCCGCGAAGATCATCGCCGGGCAGCTCTGGATCAAGCCGGACTCGGTGCTCGGGCTTGCAACGGGCAGCACACCTGTCGAACTCTATCAGAACCTCGTCTGGCTGTATAAGACGGTCGGGCTGGACTTCTCGCAGGCGACCTCGTTCAATCTGGACGAATACGTCGGGCTTTCGGCGGACGATCCGCAGAGTTACCATCGCTTCATGCACGAGAATCTCTTCGACCATGTGAACATCCGCAAGGATCACGTATTCTTCCCGAACGGGCTCGCTGCAGACAGCGCGGCGGAGAGCGAACGCTACGAGGATGCAATCACAGCGGCGGGCGGTATCGACATGCAGCTCCTCGGGATTGGACGCAATGCACACATCGGGTTCAACGAGCCGGCGGACGCATTCACAAGAATCACACACAAGGTCGCACTGAAGGAGAGCACGATCGCGGCAAATGCGCGCTTCTTCGCCTCGGCGGCGGATGTTCCGCGCGAGGCGATGAGCATGGGCATCGGCACGATCTTCCGTGCGCGCCACATCGTCCTGCTTGCGAGCGGTGCGGAGAAGGCGGAGGCGGTGCGCGACGCGGTACGGGGCGCGATCACCCCGCAGGTGCCTGCCTCCATTCTGCAGCTGCATCCGAGCGTGACCCTCATCGTCGATCACGAGGCGGGCGCACTCATCAAGGCGAAAGCGTGACCCCTGATGAAAGCCATTCAAAACGGCATTCTCATCTTGCCGGACGAGCGCGGACGGTTCACGGCACAGCTGGACCACATCCTCTGTTACGATGAACGGATCACGCGCATCGTCCCCGCAGCGGAGTTCACGGCGGAGGGTGTGGACGAGGTCATCGACGCGGCGGGCGCATACGTCGCCCCCGGCTTCGTGAACGTCCACATCCACGGCTGCGACGGCGCGGATACAATGGATGAGGACGCGGGAGCACTCGCACGGATCGCCGCATTCCAAGCGCGTACGGGCGTGACCTCCTTCCTCCCGACCACGATGACCTGCGCCTACGACGCAGTGGAGCGGGCACTCGACCGCATCCGCCGTGCAATGACGGAGAAGCCGCACGGAGCGCGCATCCTCGGGGCGCATATGGAGGGGCCCTTTATCAGCCCCGCAAAAAAGGGCGCACAGGACGAACAGTACATCCTGCCGCCGATGTTTGCAAAGATCGCACCGTATGCAGATGTGATCAAGATCATCACGGTCGCCCCCGAGATAATCGCGGAGGAGAACTTCATCGAGAGCTGCTGCAAGAGCGGCATCATCGTCTCCCTCGGACATACGGCAGCGGACTATGAGACGGCGTGCGCGGCGATTGCGCGCGGCGCATCGCACATCACGCATCTGTGCAATGCGATGACGGGGCTGAATCACCGAAAGCCCGGCATGCTCGGCGCAGCACTCGACACCGATGCGAACTGTGAGCTGATCGTGGACAATGTGCACGTCCACCCCGCCATGCAGCGCATTATCTACGCAGCAAAGCGCGGCGCGCACATCATCCCCATCACGGACTCCATGCGTGCCTGCGGCCTCTCGGACGGTGTCTCGGAACTCGGCGGGCAGAGGGTCTACGTCAAGGGCACACTCGCAACCCTTGCCGACGGGACAATTGCGGGCAGCGTCCTCTGCATGAACGACGGGCTGCGCATCCTCCGTGAGAATCTGGGCATTGCCATTCCCGCCATCGTCGAGATGGCGACGCGCACCCCCGCCGAGGAGCTGGGCGTCTATGGCGAACTCGGTTCGCTCAGCGTCGGAAAATACGCGGATATTGCGATCTTTGACGAGGAGTTTCGGATACGGCGTACAATTGTTGGCGGGCGGGATTGCTTTGTTCCATAAAATGTTATTTTATGAGGAGGTATTTTTATGAGTTTATTCGGACAAACAAGCGGCGAAAGTTCATTTTTCGCCAAAGCACAGCGGTTCGGGAAATCCTTTATGCTGCCGATCGCTGTGCTTCCTGCCGCAGGCCTTCTGCTCGGCATTGGCGGCGCACTGTCGAATCCAAATTCGGTCAAGGCGTATCCATTCCTCGATATTGGTTGGCTGCAGAATATCTTCACAATTATGGCATCCGCAGGCAGCATCGTCTTTGCGAACCTCGCTATTCTCTTTGCTGTCGGCATCGCCGTCGGACTTGCGCGCAGCGATAAGGGAACGGCAGGTCTTGCCTCTGTGCTCGCGCTGCTTGTGATGAACGCGACCATCAATGCACTCCTTATCATTACGGGGACGCTTGCGAAAGAGAACCTTGCAAGTGTCGGGCAGGGAATGAGTCTCGGCATTCAGACCTTGGAGACGGGCGTTTTCGGCGGCGTTGTGGTTGGTCTTATGACGTATCTCCTGCATAAGCGATTCAATAAGATCGAGCTTCCGCCGTTCCTTGGATTCTTTGGCGGATCGCGTTTTGTCCCGATCATCTGCTCTTTTTCCTCGATTTTTCTCGGGTGTATTATGTTCTTCGTATGGCCGCATTTCCAGCAGCTGATCTTTGGGCTTGGCGGTATTGTTGATGCAACGGGCTACATCGGCACACTGATCTATGGATTCGTCCTGCGTATGCTTGGCCCGTTTGGACTGCACCATATCTTCTATCTTCCTTTTTGGACAACGGCGCTCGGCGGCTCTGAGATCATCAACGGGCAGCTCGTCGAGGGGACACAGCGCATCTTTTTCGCCCAGCTTGGCGATCCGAACACACAGCATTACTATATCGGCATCTCACGTTTCATGTCAGGACGCTTTATCACAATGATGTTCGGCCTTATCGGCGCATGTCTTGCCATGTATCAGACGGCAAAGCCGGAGAATAAGAAGGTCGTTGGCGGTCTCCTCTTCTCTGCGGCACTGACCTCCTTTATGACCGGCATCACGGAGCCGATCGAGTTCTCCTTCCTCTTCGTTGCACCGGCACTCTATGTGCTGCATGCGTTCTTTGACGGCTGCGCCTTTATGATTGCGCATATCCTGCAGATTACGGTCGGGCAGACGTTCTCGGGCGGCTGTATCGATCTCATACTGTTCGGTGTGCTGCAGGGCGATGCAAAGACGAACTGGCTCTACATCCCGATGGTCGGTATCCCCTGGTTCTTCCTCTACTACTTCTCCTTTAAGTATCTCATTCTGAAGTTTGATTTCAAAACACTCGGACGTGAGGATGAGACGGAGCCGCAGGAAGCACCCGTCGCTGCGGAGAGCGCGTCGGATCATTATCGTGCCGATCTCGTGATCGAGGGACTCGGCGGCAGGGATAATATTGAGGAACTTGACTGCTGTGCAACGCGCCTTCGTGTGACGGTAAAGGATGCCGGCAAGGTCAGCGAGCGTCTGCTCAAGGAATCCGGCAGCCGGGGATTGCTCGCGAGCGGGAATGGTGTCCAGGTCATCTATGGACCGCAGGTAACTGTAATTAAAAATGAAGTTGAGGAACAGTTGAACCTCTGACGAATATGATTGTGAAAAATACGGAAATATATCTCCTATGGCTGAAAATATTTTCGTATTTTTCTTTTTAAAAACAATATAGGAAGCACTGATAAATTCAGCACTGCCATCTTGGCACATCTTTTCCGCCCTCTCTGTGCCCTAGAATCCTCCACATAGCCTTTGCTATGCGTCCGGTTTGTCTCCTTGACAGGACGAAAAATCTGTACCAATCTGACAGACTTCATTTTATCAGCGATTCCTATAGAATAATATATAATAAATTACTATAAATAAAAATAAATTGGAGGACTTTGGATGAATTTCTTTGATCAAGTGAAGGGAAAACTCATCATTTCCTGTCAGGCACTGCCCGATGAGCCGCTGCACAGCCCGTTCATCATGGGACGCATGGCGCGTGCGGCAAGGGAGGGCGGCGCGGTCGCGATCCGCGCACAGAGCGTTGCGGACATTGAGGAGATCCGCGCCGAGGCGCAGCTGCCCGTGATCGGTCTTATCAAGCAGAACTATGCGGACTCCCCCATCTTTATTACGCCGACCATGCGCGAGGTTGATGCACTCATCGGCACGGGCTGTGAGATGATCGCGCTCGACATGACGGCACGTGAGCGCCCGCAGCAGACGGACGTGCGTGATCTCGTCGCGCGCATCCACGCGGCGCATCGCCTCATCCTCGCCGACATCTCGACCTACGAGGAGGGCATGGCAGCGGCAGAACTCGGCGCAGATGCCATCTCGACCACAATGTCGGGCTATACCCCGTACAGTCCGCAGATCGCGGAACCGGACTACGAGCTGATGCGGCGCCTCGCGCAGGATGCACCCGTACCCGTCTTTGCCGAGGGGCGCATCAATACGCCGGAGGAACTGGTGGAGGCGATGCAGACGGGCGTCTTCGGCGCGATCGTCGGCTCCGCCATCACGCGTCCCCAGCTCATCGCGCGCCGCTTCACCGACGCGATTGCATGAGGCACCTGCAGGGACGACGGTCTTTGGCGGGGGAGAAAGAGGAGGCGCGGAATGCGTTGTCGAACGAAGTGGTCGGCTGATCTTCGTCCGTACAGTTGCGCGGCACACGCGGGACTGATACAATAGGGAAAAAGCTTTAAGGAGGTTCCTATGATCTACGGCAGCATCCACCACGAAAAGACCTATGCCTTTCTCCCCGCGCGTATAAAGCAGGCACTCGCCTTTGCGCGGACGCACGACCTCGCGGCGCTCCCCAAGGGGCGCAACGAGATCGCGGGC
This sequence comes from uncultured Selenomonas sp., assembly GCA_963551125.1. GTDB lineage: Bacteria > Bacillota > Negativicutes > Selenomonadales > Selenomonadaceae > Centipeda. Next base: position 5,682 of record CAUVFG010000066.1, read on the forward strand.
GATGATCTCTACGTCAACATCGCGCACTATACGACGGGCGAACGCAGCGAAAAGATCTGGGAGGCGCACCGCGCCTACATCGACATCCACGTCCTCGCCGAGGGCACGGAGCGCATCGACGTGAGCCTGATCGAGCGCATGGAGATGGGGGCACACGAGAAGCACAAGGACTTTACACCTGCAGACGGCGCAGTCACGTCCTCGACGATCATGCGTCCCGGCGACTTCCTCATCTGCTTCCCCGAGGACGTCCACCGCTCCGGTGTCAAGGTAGACGAGGCGGCACCGCTCAAAAAAGGGATTTTCAAGGTCAAGGCCGAATAGGGCGTGTAGAACGGAGGGGAATCCATGGTTATCTGCATCGACATCGGCGGCACCGCCATCAAATACGGCGTTGCAAATGCCGGGGGCACATTCCTCACGCACGGCTCCGTCCCCACCGAGGCGAAGGAATACGGCGGCGTGGGCATTGTAGAGAAGGTCTCCGCCATCGTCCGTGAGGCACAGCAGACCCACGCAGTGCAGGGTGTCGCCATCTCCACCACAGGCATGGTTGACCCGCAGGCGGGCTGCGTCGTCTACTCCCTTGAGGACGCCATCCCGAACTACACAGGCACGAACTGGAAGGCGCTCATGCGCGATGCATTTGCCCTGCCCGCCTCCGTCGAGAACGATGTCAACTGCGCCGCGCTCGGCGAGATGTGGAAGGGCGCAGGACGGGGCTGCGCCTCCCTCTTTGCCATGACTGTCGGCACGAGCATCGGGGGTGCTCTGATTCTGGACGGGCACATCGTACACGGTGCCTCCATGAGCGCGGGCGAGATCGCCTATATGCGCATCCCCGGCGGGCGCCTGCATGAACGCTGCTCCGCGACCCATCTCGTCAGCTCCGTCTGCCGCACGAAGGGCCTTCCTGCCGGCAGCATCGACGGACATGCCGTCTTCGACCTCCTCGCCAAGGGTGACCCCGTAGCAGCGGAAGAAGTCGCGGAACTCATTGATGCACTTGCGGATGCCATCACCAATGTCGTCTGCGTTGCCAACCCTGAGCGCA
>CAUVFG010000067.1:0-6688 GCA_963551125.1 uncultured Selenomonas sp.
GTGCAGTGGTTGTCGAACCAAGAATCCCCTGCCTTTAGGCATGGGGGAGTGTCAACTCCTATGAGTTTTGCAACCTCTATGGGGCAATGCAAACCAAATATCTGGATATAAACAATTACAACGTAGCATCCCCCAATGCTCGACGCAACATCAATCGATTGATACAGGAAATGCGTAAACTCATACAGTCGGTCAATAAATACCCGTATATTGACCACCAGAGAAATCGACATCAGAATGTTCCCCTGTGGGTCTTAACCAACGCCCTGTCATTCGGACAAATTTCCATCATGTATTCATATATGAAACCGTCCCTCCAACACAGCATCAGTCGGAGTTTCGACAAGATAACCCCCGGAGAACTTCGGCAGTATCTTCGTTTTCTTGGACTGTTCCGAAATGTGTGTGCACATCACGAGCGATTTTTCGCCTATCGGGCGCGCAGAGATATTCCCGACACTCTCATACATGACAAATTGGGGATTCCACGAACAGGAAACACCTACATCAAAGGAAAGCGCGACGTTTTTGCTGTCGTCATCGCCTTCAAATATTTATTCACGTCACCGCATTTTTTGAAGTTCCGAAAATCACTGAAGAGCGCAATCGATGCGTATTTAATGAGAACACAGGCTGTCACCGAGTCCCAGCTGTATGATGCAATGGGGTTTCCTCCGAATTGGGCAAAAATAGGACGATACCGCAAGCTAAGATAAACCTCCCTACGCCACCTTGTATCTCGTATACACATAGGCATAGACCTTCTGACCATACGACGCGACACTGGCATCATCGTAGCACTCCGGCAGCTCTTCCCAGAGCGTATCACGGATCAGATTGTCCACCTGCGCCCGCGTCCTCTCCTTATCCGTCCAGTGGCTCGTCTCGGCGATCTTCTCCTTCACCTTGCGCAGGAGCGTCGCGGCGACCTCCTTCACCCGCTTGATCTCGCCCTTATTCAAATCATCACGAAACAGCATATCGTAGAGCGTGAGCTCCTCATCGCTTGCAAAGCCCTCGCGCACATACCTCTGCTCCTCGCAGCTCAGATTGCCAGCGAGATCCATAAGCTCCATAAACGTCTTCTCAATCGTCGCACGATCCTGCTCCGCGTTGTACGCCTCGATGATCTCCCGATACCGCTCATAGTAGTCGATCCGCTGCGGATTGGAATACATCATGCGGTCGAGCTTTTGCTGAATCAGCTCCTCCAAATCTCGCAGGAGGAGATTTTTCGTCCGCACACGGGCAAACTCCCTGCGGAGCAGATCAAAATCAATCGCACTGATGTCAAAGCGGCGACTCTCCTCCTCCGCCTCCAGTGATGCCCCATCCATCACAACATGAGCACTGATGATATGGTCAATCGCGATCCTTAGATCCAGATGGTCGCTGTGCCGCCTCCTTGCCGACAGCTGCCCATAGATCGCCGCAATCGCCTCGTACTGCCGCCGCAGCTCCGCCGTCACATCGTCCCGATCCGCATACCTCATCAGGCGGTTCAGCGTAGCAGCATAGGTCGAAAACGTCTTTCGATCCTCCACCGTGCCGCAGACCGCATCCGCCCCCTCCTGCAGGCGGGCGAGCTTTTGAAAATCCGCCGCCGCGATCAGATCCGCCAGAGCAAAGCCGCGCTCTGCGAGAAAAGCACGCGCCTGCTCCACCGTCTCGATGATACGCGCCACGAGGAGAGCCTTGTCCACCGTCGGGTCAGCACCGCCCGCGCCGCCCGCATCCGCCGTATAGTCCGCGAGTGCCTTGCGCAGCGCCTTCACAATCCCGACATAGTCCACGATCAGCCCGTTGCTCTTGCCCTCGTTCACCCGATTTGCACGCGCAATCGTCTGCATCAGCGTATGCGCCTTGAGCGGCTTGTCCAGATAGAGACACGAGAGACACCTCACATCGAACCCCGTGAGCCACATCGCACAGACGAACACCACGCGCAGCGGATTCCCTGCATCCTTGAACTCCTTGTCCAGTGCGCGTTTCATCATCTTCGCGCGATGCGGGCGGATCTTCAGCCCCCACGCCTGAAACGTCCGGAGCTCATTCTGATCCGGACTGATGACCACCGCCATCTCCGTCTCCCGCATCCATGCCAGCCGGCGCTTGAGCTCCTGCGCCTCCTGCTGCGTGGCGGACTTGACGCGTGCCGCGAGATCCCGGATCGCCTCCTGCCAGTACTCCTGCACATAGTCGTACATCCGCACACACGTCACCTTGTTCAGGCAGACGAACATCGCCTTACCGCTCGTCCAGAGATCCGAATAATGCCGCACAAAATCCCGCGCAATCGACCGCAGACGCGGCTCTGCCGTCAGCAGGTGAATCTCCTTTGCAAACTCCGCCGCAAGCCGCTCCTGCCCCTCGGCATCGAGATCGGCACGCTCAATCGCATCCAGAATCTCATCCGTGATCTCGGGATTCTGCAGATCGACAATCCGCTCGCCGCGATTCTCATAGTAGAGCGGCACCGTCGCACCGTCCTCCACCGCCCGCTTGAAGTCGTAGACCGACACATAGCCGCCGAACGTCCGCGCCGTAATCGCATCATGTGAGAGCAGCGGCGTCCCCGTGAACCCGATCCGCGCCGCCGTCGGCAGCATCCGCATCATATTCTCCGCAAAGATCCCGTACTGACTGCGGTGCGCCTCATCCGACATGATAATGACATCGTGCGCAGGGTAGATCGGCGCGGCATCGGACCTGTTGAACTTCTGGATCAGCGTAAAGATAAAACTCGGATTCCCGCGCAGCTTCGCCGCGAGATCCTCCCCACTCGTCGCGATGAACTGCGCTGCCTCGCACTCCCGCCCGAGCACGCCGCAGCTGGCGAACGTATCACTGATCTGGCGGTTCAGCTCCTCGCGATCCGTCAGCACGACAAAGGTCGGTGTGCCCGCCATCTTGCGCCGCACCTTCTTTGCGAAAAACAGCATCGAGTAGCTCTTGCCCGAGCCCTGCGTATGCCAGAACACACCGAGCCTGCCATCATTCAGCGTGCGATCTGCGTACGCCTTCATCGCCTCATTCACACCGAGATACTGATGATTGCGTGCCAGAATCTTTGCCGTCTGCCCGGCGGAGTGATCGTATAGGATAAAGTTCTCAAAGAGATCGAGAAAGTTCTCCTTGCGGCAGATCCCGCGCAGCATTGTCGCAAGAGCCACGCTGCCCGCATCCTTCTCCGCGAGACGTTTCCACTCGTGGAAGAACGCAAACGGACTGCCGAGCGTCCCGACCTTTGCCTCCGTCCCGTTCGAGAGCATCACAAAGGCATTGTAGTAAAAGAGATGTGGGATCGTGTCCAGATAGTCCGTATAGTTATCATCGTAGGCACTCCGCACATCCACCGTCGTCTTCTTCAGCTCGACAAAGAGGAGCGGAATGCCGTTCACGAACCCGACGATGTCCGTCCGCCTGCGGTAGATGTCCCCGTGAATCCGCAGCTCCTTGATGGCGAGAAAGGAATTGTTCTCCGCATCGTGGAAGTCGATCACCGCAGCGCGTTTCGTCTCCGTCTCGCCGCTGCGTTTCTTCACCGTGACGGGGATGCCGTCGCGGATGAGGAAATACTTCTCCTCATTCACCTCCAGAAGCGATGCAGTCGATAGCCGTCTTTCAAGCGTCTCCTGCGCCTCATCCATCTGCGCATCCGTGAGCCATGGATTCAGCTGCCCGAGAGCCGCACGAAAATAGCGGCGCAGGAGAATCTCCCGCGCACTCTCCCTGCCGAACGTGCCATCTGCGCCAAACGTCTCCGTGTGGTAGGCGAGTGCAACCTCCCAGCCCAGCTCATCGCGGAGCAGATTGCCCGCACTCTCCTGCACGAGCATATTCTCGGAGTAATCATAGCTCATCGCGGGATCCCTCCTCCCGTCAGACCGTAATCTCCCCGCTCATCAGCTTCGGAAGTAAGCGGTCACGGGCTTCTGATAGTTTATTACTTGTATCTCTCAGTTTTTGAATACGTAAAAGAATCGGTGATGCGAATTTGTCAAATTTATTCGCTATGTCCAATGGTGGGACAAATATTTCTTCTGCTTTAAGATATTTGAAATGCCGTGCATAGTGATAATTCGATAGATCGACGGCAACCAATGAAAAATAAAACAAAGACTGTGGCATTCTTGTGGTGTTACTGATAATTAACTGTGTACCATCTGCGCCTTTTGCAAATGGAAACTGTATATATTTAAGAATCCTTGTATGGTCGCCAAATACAATGATCGGAAGCTCTGTGTTGACAAGAGCGTCCTTATCATCTGTATAACCGGCGACGAACTCACGACTTTGATCAATGATAGGGAGCACTCCCTCACTGAGATAGTCAACTACTTTTATTTGCTTGGTACGTGGCACTTTTGCGATGAGATTTCCAACGAGTTCTTTCCCCCACCCATCGGGCACGCCGTCAACAATCTTCGTATTCTCATAGCCCGGAAAGCGCAAGTCTACGAAATACTCCCGATACAGACGCTGTGCGGCTTCCTCAAGAAGTGCAATTTGCTTGCGGTTGTTTTCGATCAGATTGTCATAGGCGAAGAGGATTTCTGCGATTCTTCTCTGTCTATCCATCGTGGGAAGTGTAATTTTCATATTGCGAAGTGCTGTAAGTGTGACCGTCCGCTGTGCAGCTCCGATAGCGGCGGCATCTGCCATCATGTAAAAATCGCGGCTCAACATGACATAATATAAATACTCAGGTACAACTTTTTTCGCATTTGGTCGAAGGATTGCAATATGTCTCTGAAAAACAAGTTCTGCATCGTTTCTCATAAAGACAGGTATGCCAAATGACCCAACAACCGAGTACAGAATATCATTTTTTTGTGCCCGCCTTTTTATATCGAGCTGTTCATAGTATGCTCGCGGCACAAACATTGTATTCGTAAAATCCAATTGGTTTTGGCTTGTAATGTTTGAAATTGTAATGAATGGAACTCCATTGTCTGATTTTGGCGGAGCTTGATGGTCTCCATCAGAAACAGAGATGCAAATGTCCTTGAGTGCAGTTTCCACATAGCTCATAGCCCCATCGCCCTCATATTCTGCGCGATCTCGTCCATCAGCGCGTTCGACTCTGCCTGCAGGCGCAGCAGGTCGCGATGGATCTCCGTCATGCGCTCCGCGAAGTCCACACCATCGTCCGGTGTGGGCGCGACACCGACGTATGCGCCCGGGGTGAGCGACCAGCCCTTTTCCTCGATGCACGCGCCGTCCGCATCCGCACCCCGCGCCTCCTCCGTCCGATATGCGACTTTGCACAGTCCCGCGATGTCGCGGTATTCCCCTTCGCCGAATTTCTCATAGAGCCAGACAGCCTCCTGCGCGACCGTCTGTCGCTCGGTCAGCGCCGCGAGGCGGGCATCGTACTCCGCCTGTGTCTTTTTCTTCGCGCGGCGTTCGGCGGCATCCACCGCCCGCTTTGCCTCCGTGCGGAGTTCCTTGATCTCCTCCGCACACGTATGAACCTGCTCTGCAAAGGGCGCGTCGCTGCCAAGTGCTGCACGGTATTCCGCGAGCAGGGCGCTATACTTCTCCCGCTCCCCGCGATAGAGCCACACGATGGCGTTCAGATTTTTCAGCTGCCACGCCGACCACTCGTTCAGCGTGCGGTCAACGACCGTATAGTAGCTGCGCGCATCGATGAAGAGGACGGTGTCGCGCAGGGCGTCCGCTTTCCCCTTGTCAAAGAACCACAGCGAGCATGGCAACGACTTCGTGTAGAAGAAGTTGTTGCCGACGCTGATCATCACATCCACATGACCCGTGCGGACGAGCCGCTCACGTATGTCCCTGTCCTTGCCCTGACTGTCCGTCGCCGAGGATGCCATGACGAATCCCGCGCGGCCGTGCTCGTTCAGATAGCTGTAGAAATATGAGATCCAGAGGTAGTTCGCATTCCCGACGTTCTTCTCCTTGTTCACGCCCGGCATTCCGAATGGCAGACGCCCCGCATTCTCACAGGACTCCGCGCTGACCTTGTCCACGTTGAACGGGGGATTCGCCATGACGTAGTCGCACGCCCCGTTAAGCCTGTGCGCGTCGTGATAAAAGCTGTTTGCCGCATCGCCCGAGCGGATCACGCCCGTCAGCCCATGCACCGCCATGTTCATCAGGCAGAGTTGCGCGTTGTACGTCACCTTTTCCTGCCCGTAGAAGGTCATGACGCTGTTTGCGTTCCTGCCTGCCGCGCTTACGAAATCGCCGGACTGGATGAACATACCGCCCGAGCCGCACGCAGGATCGAGCAGAATGCCGCGCGACGGTTCAAGGACGCTGACGATCATCTTGACGAGGGATTTCGGCGTGAAGAATACACCATCGTCCGAGGCGATGTTCTTCGCGAATTTGTTGAGAAAGTACTCGTAGATGCGCCCGAGGATGTCGCCGCCGATCTCATCCAAGGCGGCGTTGTTGAAGATCCGCAGCAGCTCCGCGAGGATCGCGTCGGAGAAGTCCGTGTAGCTCTTTGGAAGTACGCCCGTGAGCTGTTCGCTCTGCTCCTCGATGAGGAGCATCGCATTGTTGACGGCCTCGCCGAGACTCGTCATGATATGCCCGTCCCTGTTCCGCAGCCCCGCCGCCGCTATATCGTCGGGCAGGTGGAGCAGGTAGTCGTACTGCGCCTCCTGCGGCAGGTAGAGCGCACTCTTTGCGATGAAGTCGCTTGCCGTCACGG
>CAUVFG010000068.1:0-6659 GCA_963551125.1 uncultured Selenomonas sp.
CCGATGACGCCGATGGAGAGGAGGATGAGTCCGCCGAGGAACCAGAGCGATACGACAAGGCTCGTCCATCCGACGATGGTCTCCCCTGTGAAGTGTCGTACAATCGACCATACGAGCATCCCCCCGCTGATCAAGGAGATGCACATGCCCATCTGCGAGATGAGGCGTATGGGGCGTGCCGAGAGGGAGGTCACACCCTCCCATGCGAACGCAGCCATGCGTCGCCACGGGTATTTCGAGTCGCCCGCAAGGCGCTGTCTGCGCGTGTAGTAGACGATATCGTGCGTGAGACCGATCATGGGCACGATGCCGCGCAGGAAGAGGTTGACCTCCGGATACTCCGCAAGCGCGGCGAGTGCCCGTCGATCCATCAGGCGGAAGTCCGCATGGTTGAACACGATGTCCGCCCCGAGGGCGCGCATGGCACGGTAGAAGGTCTCTGCAGTAAAGCGCTTGAGAAAGGTGTCCGAGGCGCGGTTCTCGCGCACGCCATAGACGATGTTTGCACCCGCTGCGTACTTTTCCAGCATGGCATCAATCGCATCGATATCATCCTGCAGGTCAGCATCCATGCTGATCGTCACATCCGCATAGGGGCGCACGGTCATGAGACCCGCGAGCAGCGCATTCTGGTGCCCTTCATTGTGTGCGAGATTGATCCCAGAAAAGAGAGGGCTGCGCTCCGTACAGCGGCGAATGAGTTCCCATGTACGGTCACGACTGCCATCGTTGACGAAGGCGATGCGGCTCTTCGCACCGACCTTGCCCGCGTCCATCAGCTGTCTCAGCTTTCGCTCCAATTTATCTGCCGTATCAGCCAGCACTTCCTGCTCGTTGTAACAGGGCACAACGAGATAGAGGACAGGGGTACTCATTCCTTATCATCCTTAAAGATACAGAGTCCATCGCGCTCCTCAACGAGCTGCCAGTTCTCCGCGCCCAGCTCCTTCATCATCTTTTTATACATAGATTCACGCATGATGATGTATTTCGGGCGCGCATCCGCGCGCAGCGCCGCAAGCGACTCCGCATGGTTCGTATCCGCCTCAATGCCCGGGATATCCGTGTAGAGCATGACGCCCGGGCGCAGCTGCTTGTCGATGTAGAGGGCACGCCCCTCCGCCTCAGCAGCGGCATGATAGTTCGCTGCATAGTGGAGCGCGACCTGTTTTACACTGAAATGCCCCTCGATCGCGGGCATCATAAAGCCGAAGGCAATCACCATTGTCACCACACCCGCAGTGACGTGCAGCCATGCTGCGGCAAAGAGGTTGTGCGATGCCGTAATGGTGTAAACAATCGCCGTTCCGAGAACGAGCGTGATCACACCGAGCCAGAGACCGCCCTCGGCGAGCGCCGCGAGGCTGTCTCCGCTCATCAGCCAGCCCAGGCCGAGCAGGAGGAACATGAGCGCGCTCCCGCCCGCCCACGCGAAATGCGTCTGCCGCCAGTCGTCCAACATACGAGTGAGATTCCACCCGATGATGGTCGAGAGTGCTGGCGTCAGCAGAAGCATATAAGAGACCTGTTTCGTCTTTGCAATCGAGAAGAATACGAGGACGAAAATCCACCACACCTGAAAGAACGTAAGCTGCTGCGCCTCCTCGCCAAAACTGTGGCGAAAGGCATTCTTGACCGACTGGATGAGGATGCCCGTCCATGGGAAGAAGCCGAGGATGAGGACGGGCAGGTAGAACCACCAATGCGCACGCACGGGATGCAGCGGTGCCGTAAATCGGCTGATGTTGTGGAACCCGATGAACTCGTAGATGAACGCCATGCCGTGCACCTCGTACATATAGAGATACCATGGCAGCCCCACGGCAACGACAAGGAGAAGTCCCCGCAGAATGTGCATGCGAAAGAGCTGCTCAAGCTGACGCGTCGCGAGCAGATAGAAGAAAACGATCCCCGCAGGAAAAACGACCCCAATCGGTCCCTTTGTCATCACAGCAATCCCGCAGGCGAGGTACATCAGCCAATACTGTCGATGAATGAATGAGAAGAGTGCTGCCGTCATAAAGAAGAGCAGCGTCGAGTCCGTCACGGACGCCTTCCCCATATACATGAGGATGATGCTCGTCCCCATGACAAGTCCCGACCAAAACCCCGCGCGCGCACCAAAGAGGCGCGCCCCCGCGAGTGCCGTCATGAGGATGGAGCCGATCGCCATGAGCGCGGCGGGAAGGCGTGCTGCAAGCTCGTTGAAGCCCCCGAATATCTTGAGAGATCCCACAACAAGCCAATAAAAAACAGGAGGCTTGTCATACCAGAACTCATTGTAAATGCGGGGCGAAAGATAATCGCCGAAGCGAATCATCTCCTTTGCCGTCTCCGCATAGACCGGTTCGTCTGGGTCAAGCAGCGCCGTCCCACCGATTCCAAAGAGGATCTGAAATGATATGATTGCGAGCAGGAGCAGATAAACCGGCCACGCAAGATTTTTCTCATCGTTCATGCAGACATACACCTCACAGGTTTAGGAAGCACTGATAAATTCAGCCGCGCCATCTTAGCGCATCTTTTTTGCCCGCACTGTGCCCGCGATCCTCCACATAACAAGGTGGGGCTGCTGTACGAGTCTGAAAAACCTTCGTACAACAGCCCGATTGGTCGACACAGAAAGGATATGCCACGACGGCAGCTGTTTTATCCGTACGCCCTCAATGCACCTCGATGGTCGAGCCTATCTTGACATCATCCTTCGCAAGCGGCACATCCCCCTGCAGCATGATACAGCCCGGACGCTCCGGCGTATCGCCCCCCTTGAACGAAAACGTGCAGTGACCGAGCTCCTTCAGTGTATGCAGTGCCTCATCTCCGATTGCAGTGATCGTAAACGCCTTGTCGCAGATCATCATCGTGTCGCCGACGGCGGGATCCTCGTTGTAGTTTGCCGGTGTGTGCAGGACGGAGAAGTCGGTAAGTTCCACCGGCGCATTGTCGTTGAATACGATGATAAAGTTCGCGTTTGGATCGTCGAGGAAGAGAAGTGACTCCTCGCCCCAGCTCGTGACTTCGCAATAGAATTTCATGCTGCATCCTCCTGTCTCACGAAAACACACTGCCCCGGGATAAGGGGCAAGTACATACGTTTCGTCATGCCTGCTTTGCCCTACGGCGCTTCACCTTCGCTGCCGTTTCTTTCCTTCTCATCATACTATATCCCCCTCCATTAGTAAAGTGACTATTCTCTGTACGCACACCAAAAAAGGGCTGCCGCAAAACGACAGCCCCGAAAGGAACTCGATTAGAAAATTTCGATGGTCATCCCTGCGCTGATATCGTCCTTCGTCAGCGGTGCATCCCCCTGCAGCATGATGCAGCCCGGACGCTCCGCCGTATCACCGCCCTTGAACGAAAGCGTACAGTGCCCCATCTCCTTGAGCGTATCGAGAGCCTCATCGCCAATCGCCGTAATCGTGAACGCCTTCTCGCAGACCACCATCATATCGCCGACGGCGGGATCCGCATTGTAGTTTCCCGGCGTGTGGAGGACGGAGAACGCAGCCAGCTCTGCTGGCGCATTATTGTTGAAAATAATGATGAAGTTGGCCTCCGGATTATCGAGGAAGAGGAGCGCCTCATCGCCCCAGCTCGTGATTTCGCAATAGTATTTCATGCAGCATCCTCCTGTTGCACGTGATATTCCACTGTATGTCTGTCCCTAGCCGCGCGTCTTGCCACCCGCGACATTGTAGGTAACGCCGTGGATGTAGGAGGCGCGGTCGGAGGCGAGGTAGACGACGAGATCGGCGACCTCGGAGAGCTTGCCGCTGCGACCGAGCGGTGTGGTCTTCGTGCTCGCATACCCCTTGCGCAGATCGTCGACCGTGATGCCGCGCGTGTAGGCAAGCGCCTCCTCGTATGCGAGCGTGCGCAGCCCCGTCGCCTCAAGGATGCCGGGTGCAACGCCGATGACGCGCACGCCGTACTTGCCGAACTCCTTCGCCCATGAGCGTGTAAAGGAGTTGACAGCGTTCTTCGTCGCAGCATAGATGCTCTGCCCCTCGGAGCCCTCGATGCCGCTCTCGGAGCTCATGTTGATGAGCACGCCGTGTCCCTGCGCGACGAGCTCACGGCCGACTGCCTGTGCGCAGAGATAGACGCCCTTCAGGTTGACCGCCGTGACCTTCTCGAATACGCTGTCGTCCAGTTCGTATTTTCCGTGCGGATCCTTCGGATCGACGAGGAGGCGCGGGATGTTGATGCCGGCGTTGTTGACGAGAATGTCGATGCTGCCGAACCGCTTCTTTGCCTTCTCCACCATTGCCTCGACGCTCGCCCGCTTCGTCACATCGGTGACAATATAGAGCATCTTGCCGCGTTTGTCTTCAAATGTGGGAGCCTCGGGGTTCATATCGCAGACGACGACATTCGCTCCCTGCTCCAAAAATCCCTCCGCGACCGCCTTGCCGATACCCGATGCGCCGCCCGTAACAATAGCCGTTTTTCCTTCGAGATGCAACCAGCTCATAATCTATTCTCCTTCTGCACGATTTTCCAGCGAAACAACTCAGTTCTCGTAAAGTCCGGCACTTGCGACCCACGCGATGATGACCGCAAGAGGACCTGTCATGAAGCGTGAGTAGAGGACGGCGGGCACGCCGATCTCGACGGTCTTTGCATCCGCCTCAGCGAGTCCGAGTCCGACGGGGATGAAGTCACAGGCACACTGAACGTTGATGGCGAAGACTGCGGGGAGCGCGAGGTTCGGCGGGATGTGCCCGAGTCCGATCTCAACGCCGATGAGCACGCCGACGACCTGCGCGATGACCGCCCCTGGTCCAAGGAACGGGGAAAGGAGCGGGAAGGAGCAGATCAGCGCGAGGATGACGAGCCCAATCGGAGATGCCGCGAGCGGCGAGACAAAGTGGGCGACGAAGTCGCCGAAGCCCGAGCCGAGAATGACACCGATGAGCATGGAGACGAATGCCATGAATGGCAGAATCGTCGTGATAAGCGTATTGATGGACTCACGTCCCGCCTGATAGAATGTCGCGACGATGCCGCCCATCATCTGCCCGACCTTTGCCATGAGGCTGCCGGACTGCTCCGTGATCTTCTTCGAGGTGTCGTACTTCGGCTTTGCCTCCTCCGTCTGCGCCGCTGCAGGAGCTGGCGCAGGCGCAACTGTGCCGTCGCTGAATGAAATGTTTGCGGGCTTGACCGCCGAGACGTAGATGTCGGGCTTGATGTGCTGCGCGAGCGGACCCGAGGGTCCCGTCTGCTTGATGTTGATGGTGAAGATGCGCTTCTGCGGGTAGATGCCACAGCGCAGCGTACCGCCGCAGTCGATGACTGCCGCGAGGATCTCATCCTCGGGGACGCTGGTCTTGAATCCGTCCACGACCTCTGCGCCCGTCATCTCGCCAAGGCGCACGGCAACATCCGAGATCACGCCGCCCGTGATGTTGACGATCTTGTTCCGCTTCTCATCCGGCGTGAGGGTAAGAGGCCCGCCAAAGCCGCCCGATCCTGCCGATACGATGACGCTCTTGTATGCACTCATGATATGTTCTCCTCTCCGATTGCCTTAGCTTTTGAGCACTGCCGGTTCTTTGCTGAGCTGCACGCCCTGCTGACGCTGCACGTATGCCGTCGTAAAGTCCGTCAGCCAGCCGCGCAGGAAGTTGACGATGAGACCGACGAGCAGATAGCGCAGTGCGAGATCCGTGTACGGCAGTCCAAGGGTTGTGATGCCGTTCGCAACGCCGAGGAATACGAACATTTCGCCGGGATTGACATGCGGGAACATGCCGTTCATCGTGTGGCATGCGGACGAAGATGCCGCATAGTAGGAAGGCTTGTAGTACTCAGGCAGGAATTTGCCTAGCGAGAGTGCCATCGGGTTGCAGAGGAAGAATACACCGATGAACGGGAGGACGACGTAGCGCGAGATGGGGTTGCCCGCGCAAAGGTGGGCGAACTTCTCGACGCGCTCGTTGCCGACGAAGAGCACAATCGCATTCATCGCGACGAGCAGGCAGACGAGGGTCGGGATGATGCCCGAAACCCAGCCGATGAGGGTTTCGCCGCCCTTGTTGAACATGCCGATGAAGCCCTCGGCAAAGAGAATCAAGGTATCCATGAATGTATCTCCTTTCCTGTGGAAACGAAATCAGAGTTATGCGTGACTGGCAAGGGTCTCCCCCTGCTCCTGATAGATGATGTACTCCTCGCGCGCACCGAGTACGGCGCGGCGCGTCTGACGGTCATAGGCGGCGACATACGCCTCAGTAAGGTCGAGCAGATTTCTGCCCGTGAAATCATCAAAGGAACGAAAGCCCGCAAACACGGTGACGCCCTTCATGATCTCGCCGCGTACAATGTTACATGCGGGGTCGATGACGAAAAGAACGATTGCCCCTGCGACAAAACGGCCCTTTGCCTTGCCGATGGCGACACGCCCCTCGCGGCGCATCTCCTTTACATGTGCCGCAAAGCGACGGAACTGCAGAATGCTCAAGACAAGTTGGAGCACCCACATGAGTACGGCAATCAGAGCAAGCCAGAGCATCGTGATCGTTCCTTTCATTCATTCAAAAGAATCTTTGCAGTCTCCTCATCCGTGATGAGGACGTTGATGTAATGTCCGCGCAGCGCCCCGAGGATCGCAGGCACCTTCTCGCGCGATGCCGCCATGCCGATGCTGTAGT
>CAUVFG010000069.1:0-6469 GCA_963551125.1 uncultured Selenomonas sp.
GCCGATAGCTCTCCTTCATCAGGAGGCGGATCTCCTCCTCCGTGTGCGCGTCCTCGTTCTCCCCCTTTACGTCGTAGCCAAAACGGCGGCTGATTCCATTTGCGACCGTGTTCAGAATCCAGACAAAGGGACGCATGACGCGACCAAAGAGAACCATGGGGAACGCGATCGCAAGCATGATGTCCTCGACGTTTGCAATCGCCATCGACTTCGGCGTGAGCTCGCCGAGTACAATGTGCATCGAGGTGATGATGGTAAACGCAATCGCAAGCGCAATCGTGTGCCCGAATTCATCGGGCAGTCCGAGCAGCTGCGTCACGGGCAGGATGAGGGTCGCAATCGCGGGTTCGCCCACCCAGCCGAGGCCGAGCGAGGCGAGTGTGATGCCGAACTGTGTCACCGAGAGCGAGTAGTCCAGATGCTCCGTAAGCTGCTTGGCATATCCGGCGCGGCTGCTGCCCTCTGCGATGAGGGTCTCAAGGCGTGATGTGCGGATCTTCACGCAGCAGAACTCCGCCGCGACGAAGAAGCCGTTCATGAAGATCAGAAAGGCTACAAGCAGTATATCCAATAGTGTGGGCACGATGTCCACGAACGGAGGCCTCCTTTGGGAACGGATGAAAATGCCGTGCGTTTACGCACGCGGCAGACGCGAGAGCTCAATCTCCATGCGTGCAGCGAGCGCCTTCAGCTTGTCCATCTCCCTCTCATCCACGAGCGAGATGACCGCACCCTCCTTGCCCGCACGCGCCGTGCGCCCCGCGCGGTGGCGGTAGGTGCGCACGTCCTCGGGCAGATCGAGATGGATCACATAGTCCACGTCCTCGATGTCGAGCCCGCGCGCGGCAAGATCGGTGGAGATGAGCAGCTCGGCACGCCCCGCGCGGATGGCGTCCAGTGCCGCGCGCCTATGATCGCGCCGCTCCTGTCCGAGCAGGGCAACGGCTTTGATTCCCTCGAATCGCAGCTTTTCGAGCGCGTGTGCCGCGTCGAAGCTGCGCCCGACGAAGACGAGTCCCCGACGAATCGGCAGACGGCGCGTCAGCTTCTGTACTGCCTTTATTTTATCACGAAACGATACAATATGATAGTAGTTTTGATAGACTGCCTTCGTCTCCTCCGCGCGGATGAGACGCGGCGCAAAGAGGCTCTCCGCCATGCGCACCGCAGCCGTCCCCGCTGTCGCCGAGAGGAGGAGTGCCTGACGCTCGGACGGCAGGAGGCGGATGATGCCGCGCACTTCATCAAGCTGCTGCTTGCCAAGCAAGCGGTCGAACTCGTCCAAAACGAGGAGCTTCACGCCCGCGAGCTTCAGCTTGCCGAGGCGGTGCAGCTCTGCAATGCGCGGCGCAGAGCCAACGATGACGGCGGGCTTCTTCTTGAGCGATTCGATCTGCCGCTTGATATTCGCGCCGCCGATGAGCGCCTGTACGCCGATGGCGAGTCCCGCCGCCTGTGCGAGCTCGCGCGCGACCGTCGCAATCTGCATCGCAAGCTCGTGCGTCGGCGCGAGGACGAGCGCCTGTGCCGTGCGCGCGGCGGGGTCGATGCGCGCGAGGAGCGGCAGGAGGTAGGCGAGCGTCTTGCCCGTGCCCGTCGGTGCCGCACCGATGAGGTTCTCCCCCGCGCATGCAGCAGGGATGAATGCCGCCTGGATCTCCGTCGGCGCTGTGATGCCGCGCTGCGCGAGAGCGGCGATGAGATGCTCGGGCACACCGAGCGCTGTAAATGTTGTCATGTTATTCTCCAAAAAAGATTGCATCCATCTCCGCCTGTTCGTCCGCCGTCGGTGTATAACTGCCGCGCGGGGTGTATGTGGGCGCAGGAGACGCGGAGGGACGCGCTCCCGATGCCCCCGCTGCGCTGCGCGGAATCCGTTTCCCTGCAAAATCCGGCTTGCCGCCGACATCATTCGCCGTCATGCGGCACTGCGGGAACGCGGAGCAGCCCCAGAAATCGCCGTGCCTGCCCTTGCGCTTCTGCATGACGCCGCGCCCGCACGCAGGACAGGGAATGCCCCCGCCGCCCGCAATGGTCGCGGTCAGTGCCGCCTCGCAGAGGTCACGCGCAAACGCCGCCTGTCCCGCAAGGAACTCCTCGGGCGTGCCCTCGCCCTCTGCCATCAAGTGCAGACGATCCTCCCAGACCGCCGTTGCGTCGGGATAGGTCATCGTATCGGGCAGCGCGTCGATGAGGAGATACGCCGCCTCCGTCGGCGTCAGCACCTTTTTCTTGCCCGCCGCATGGAGGAACTTCCGCCGAATCAGATCCTCGATGATGCTCGCACGTGTCGCCTCCGTACCGATGCCCGAGACATCGCGCAGCATCTTCTTCGCCGCCTCGTCCTTCACATACTTGTGAATCTCCTTCATGCCCTGCAGGAGCGTTGCGGGCGTAAAGCGCGTGGGCGGCTTCGTCTGGCGCGTGCCGAGCTCCGCGGACACATAGTCCGCCGCGTCACCCTTTTTCATCGGCGGCAGAACGGCGCTCTCCTCGTCCTCCTTCTCCGCATCCTCCTCATTTTTCGCCGCGCGGTACATCGCGCGCCAGCCCGCCGCGCGCTCCGTACGCCCGCTCGCAGCGAACATCTCGCCGTGGTAGGTGACCTCGACCTTCGTCTGATCGTAGACATAGTTCGGATGAAACTGCGCGATGTAGGCGCGCGCAATCAGCTCGTAGATGTTCCGCTCCACCGCGCTCAGCCGTGTGAGGTTTACGGGCACGGTGGTCGGGATGATCGCATGATGCGCCGAGATCTTCGCATCGTTCCACGCGCGCGACTTCTGCTTTGCATCCGCCGCCCGCGCCCATGCACCGAGCGGTGTGTCCGCGAGCGCCGCGAGATTGGAGAGGATCTTCGGCGCGTCCTTGTGCTGATTCACGGGCAGATACTCCGCATCCGAGCGCGGATAGCTCGTCAGCTTCTCCTCGTACAGCTTCTGCGCCGTGTCGAGCACCTGCTGCGGCTCGTAGCCGTACCGCTTGCCCGCAAGCACCTGCAGCGCCGAGAGGGAGAATGGGAGCGGCGGCGGCTCCTCCTTCTTCTTGCGCTCGTAGCGCGTCACCTTTGCATCCTGCGGCTCGCTGCCAAACGCCTCCAACGCAGCGCGTGCGGCATTCTCATCCACAAGCCGCCCCTCGGGATCGAGCGGTGTGCGCTCCTCCGACGGCTTCCACCGCACGCGAAACGATTCGCCCGTCTTCTCATGGCGAAATATGGCGTCGAGCAGATAGTAGGTCGCAGGCTTAAAGTTCTCGATTTCGCGCTCACGCCGCACAACGAGCGCGAGCGTCGGCGTCTTGACCCGCCCGATGGGCAGCACGAGCCGGTCATGCCCCGCACGCCGCGCCGCAAGCGTATAGGCGCGCGAGAGATTCATCCCGATGAGCCAGTCCGCACGCGCCCGTGCCAGTGCCGACAGCTTCAACGGGAGGAAATCCCGATTGTCGCGCAGGTCGCCGAGCGCGTCATGGATGCTCTTGTCATCGAGTGCATTGATAAGAATGCGCCGCACGGGCTTTTCGTTGCCAAGATAGTCCAGTACCTCGTCCACGAGCAGCTGCCCCTCGCGGTCGGGGTCGCCACCGTGCACAATCTCATCGGCACGCTCAATCAGCCCCTTTACAACAGCAAACTGCTGTGCCGCGCTCTCATTGACAACGAGCCGCCACTCGGTGGGCAGGATCGGCAGATCCTCCGCGCGCCAGCGCTTGAGTCTCGGATCGTATTCCTCCGGCTCCGCCTGCCTGAGGACATGACCGAAGAGCCACGTCACCACGCCGCCGCCCGTCTCGATCCATCCCTGCCCCTTGCGATGCGGCTGCGGCAAACACGCGGCAAGTGCACGCCCGACACTCGGCTTCTCTGCAATGTAGAGCCTCATGCAAACACCTTCGAGAGCGCCCAGATGAGGAGGACAAACCAGAGAATCACGACAATGGATGCCACAACGAGTATGAGCGTCCCGTAGCGCGCCACGCGCCGCTCGCCCTCCGCACGCGCGTCGGGGGGCAGCATCCGCACGAGCAGCTCCGTCGCCGCCGGCAGGATCACCATATCATCCACCGCACCGAGCAGCGGAATCGTATCGGGTATGATGTCAACGGGGCTCACGAGATAGAGCAGCGCGAGCGGAAAGAGAAACTTCACCGCGCGCGGCGTATCGCGCCGCACCATCGCAAAGAGCAGGACGGCTATATCACGCCGCAGCGCACGCAGCAGCACCAGAAATCGCAGCATAGAAACCTCCGATCATTTCATATCATTATGCTCAGTATACCATTCCGCCCGCCCTCTTTCAAATGGAAATGAAAAAGGCAGACGCGCAACGGCATCTGCCCTTTTGGATAGGTTCAAAGATTTTTACGCAAGCGTAATGAGCGGTTTGCCCGTCATCTCCTTCGGGATCGGGATGCCTGCGAGCGTCAGAAGTGTCGGTGCGATGTCGCAGAGTGCACCCGTATGCACTTCCTTCACGCGGTCAGAGACCACAATGAACGGTACGGGATTCGTCGTGTGCTTCGTGAACGGCTGGTTCGTCTCATAGTCCCACATCTTGTCCGCATTGCCGTGATCCGCCGTGATGCAGACCTCGCCGCCCACCTCGCGGATGGCATCGACAAAGCGTCCGACGCAGGTATCGACCGTCTCAACCGCCTTCACAACCGCAGGGACAACGCCCGTGTGTCCGACCATGTCGCAGTTCGCATAGTTGAGGATGATGAAGTCGTACTTCTTCGACTTGATCGCCTCGACCACCTTGTCCGTGACCTCGATTGCACTCATCTCGGGCTGCAGATCGTAGGTCGCGACCTTCGGGGAGTGCACGAGAATGCGATCCTCGCCCTTGTACGGTTCCTCGACACCTCCGTTGAAGAAGAAGGTAACATGTGCGTACTTCTCCGTCTCAGCGATGCGCAGCTGCGTGTACCCGAGATCTTGTACGTACTGCCCGAACGTGTTATCGATCTCCTCGGGCGGAAATGCCACGAGCGCATTCATGCCCGCCTCGTACTGCGAGAACGTCGCAAACGGGATCTTCAGCGACTCGTCACGCGCGAACCCGTCGAATTTCTCATCGACAAATGCGTGCGTGAGCTGACGCGCACGGTCGGGGCGGAAATTGTAGAAGATCGCGCCGTCGCCGTTCTTCATCCCGGGGTAACCTTCGACCACAAACGGAACGACAAACTCATCCGTCACGCCCTCGGGCTTCTCGCTCGTATCGGCGTAGGAAGCGAGCACGCCGTCCACCGCCGTCTTTGCCACGGTCTTTGCCTTGGCGTGTGCAATCGCCTCGTAGGCAAGCTGCTCGCGCTCCCAGCGATGGTCGCGATCCATTGCATAGTAGCGGCCGCTGACCGTCGCAATCTTGCCGACACCGATCTCCGCCGCCTTTTTCTCGACCGCCGCGAGATACTCCGTCGCGCTCTTGGGCGGCACATCGCGCCCATCGAGGAATGCGTGGATCCAGACCTCGGTCAGCCCCTCGCGCTTCGCGAGTTCGAGCACGCCGAAGAGATGATCGTCATGGCTGTGCACGCCGCCCGGCGAAACAAGTCCCATGACGTGCAGGGCACCGCCGCGCTCCTTCACGCCGCGTACAATCGTGAGCAGCGCCTTGTTCTTGAAGAAGTCGCCGTTCTTGATATCGCGCGTGATGCGCGTAAGCTGCTGATAGACAATGCGCCCTGCGCCGATGTTTGTGTGCCCGACCTCGGAGTTGCCCATCTGCCCGTGCGGCAGTCCGACATATTCGCCGGAGGCGTTGATCTGATTGTATTTATACTGTTTCTTCAGCCCGTCGATGACTGGCGTATTCGCCATAGCAATGGCGTTGTACTTCATATCGTTCGGGTCGCCGTTGCCGAAGCCATCCATGATGATAAGGGCGACCGGTGCATTCTTAAGTTTTGCCATAATATTTGATTCTTTCTAAGAGCTTTCGCTCAATACTCAGGAGGCGCAGATTCTCCGCAAAACGAAGCATCCGCGCCAACCCAAGTGTATTTATGTGTCTTTGGGAAAATCAGAAGTTGACAATCGCCGCGAAATCCTTCGCCTTGAGTGCTGCGCCGCCGACGAGTGCACCGTCGACGTTCGGCTTCTCCATGAGCCCCGCAATCGTCGCCGGCTTCACGCTGCCGCCGTACTGGATGCGTACGCCCTCGGCTGCCGCCGCGCCGTACTTCGCCTCGATGGTCTTGCGGATGTGTGCGCAGACCTCCTCTGCCTGATCGAACGTCGCGGTCTTGCCCGTGCCGATCGCCCAGATCGGCTCGTAGGCGATAACGAGCTTCGCGACATCAGCCGCCGCAAAGCCCGCAAGTGCCGCCTCGATCTGATACGCGACATAAGCGAGGTATGTGCCCGCCTCGCGGATCTCGAGTGACTCGCCGCAGCAGATGATCGGTGTGATGCCCGCCGCATACGCCGCATGGGCACGCTTGTTCACGCCCTCGTTCGTCT
>CAUVFG010000070.1:0-6367 GCA_963551125.1 uncultured Selenomonas sp.
ATTTGCATGGAACTTTTGTTTTTGTTATACTGGTATCAATTATTTGGAGAGGACGATATACGGCTTGTCACAGGAAAAATCACCGCACGAAAATGCGGATCGCACGTTTATCAAATATGCAGGGGGCGTATTTGCCCTTTCCTTTCTGCTCGTCTGCGGCATCTACTGTGCGAGTACATACTTTATGTCCGGCTCGCTGCGCGATGTGAATGCATTCGCCGACCTGCCGGAGAATGAGCTCGGCTATGTGCTCCTCATGGGGGTCGACCGCAGGGATGGGGATGTCGGGCGCAGCGACACGCTGATGCTTGCCGCCGTCGATGAGGAGCACGGGCGCGCGGCGCTGCTCTCGATCCCACGCGATACGCGCATCGAGGTCGGCAGCTATGGCTATGACAAGATCAACCATGCGTACGCGTTCGGCGGACACGAGATGACGCTCGCCTCGGTCAGTGCGCTCGTGGGCGTTCCCATCACACATTACATTATGGTAGACACCTCGGCGTTCGAGCGGATTGTGGATGCGGTGGGCGGTGTGGACATCGACGTCGAGAAGCGGATGTACTATGAGGATCCGTGGGACGATGACGGCGGTCTTGTCATTGATCTCGCCCCCGGTGAACAGCACATGAATGGGGCACAGGCGATCAAATATGTGCGCTATCGCGACGGGGAGGGGGACATTGGACGCATTGGACGCCAGCAGCACTTCATGCGCGCACTTCTGGCACAGCTCCTCTCACCGCAGGTACTCCCGCGCCTTGCGGCCGTCGTGGATGAGGTGAAGAATGCGGTCGATACGGATCTGACGACGCGCCAGCTGCTGACGCTCGCAACGCGTCTCAAGGACATGGAGGCGGGCGGCGTGAGTATGCAGATGGTTGCGGGTACGCCCGCCTATCTCGGCGATGTGAGCTACTGGATTCCAGACTTCGTGGAGACGCGCAGGGCGCTCTTTGCAGGTGTGGGCAAGGATCTGCCTGAGCGCATGCAGGAGGCAGCGGAGCGTGACGCCGTTGCCTATCGAATGGATATGCCCGAGCGGCTGCGCGTGATGGTGGGGACGGATGAGCGGGAACTGCTGCCCTCATCCGAGGAACTCCTTGCAGAGGGCGACCGCGTGATCACTGCGCAGCGTGCGGAGCGCGGTATTACAACACAGAAAACGCTCGAGAAAAAAGAGGAAAAAACGGAGGAAAAAACGGCGACGAAAAAGGACAGCACGGCGGACACAGCGAAGGACATCTCCGTCATGATTATCAATGCGAGCGGGATCGACGGTGCGGGCGCGGAGATTGCCGATACGCTGCGCGCAAGGGGCTTCCGCATATCGAGTGTGGAGACGGGGAATGCGTCAGACCGTCCCAAGACGGCAGTCATGACGGCAGATGCGCATGTAAATCTCTTTTACGGCATGCCGTTCCCCTGCGTCATCATGCCCGTCGACGGAGCGGGCGAGCGGCAGGCGATTGTCATCATCGGGCGCGACTATCGCCCCGAGGCTGTGCATGGGGATGGAGAAGAGTGATATGGGGAGCTTGAAGGTCATTGGTCTCGAAAAGGCGTACGGCATACGGATGCTCTTTTCGCATGTGAATTTTGAAGTCATGCGCGGGGACAAGGTGGGGCTCGTCGGCGCAAACGGCACGGGCAAGACGACGCTCATGCGCATCCTGCTCGGGCGCGAGGAGAGCGACGGCGGGCAGGTTATGATGGATCGCGCCGATACCGTCGGCTATGTCGAGCAGCAGGCATCGTTCTCCCATGATACGCTCTATGAGGAGCTGCGCAGCGCGTTTTCCGACCTCATCGCCCTTCGTGCGGAGAAGGAGCGCATGGAGCAGGACATCGCCGGCGGGGCTGCGGGTGAGGAGGAGCTTGCCGCATACGGGAATCTCGTGACGCGCTTCGAGGCGATGGACGGCTACGACTTCGAGAGCCGCATCCGCCGCGTGGCGTTCGGACTCGGCTTCTCAGAGTCCGACCTCGCAAAGGATGTGCGCCATTTCTCGGGCGGACAGACGACGCGCATCTGCCTTGCAAAGGCGCTCCTGCGCGAGCCGGACTTCCTCTTCCTCGATGAGCCGACGAATCATCTGGACATCGGCATGATTGAGTGGCTCGAAAAGTTTTTGCAGTCCTATCGCGGGGGCGTCCTCCTGATCTCGCATGACCGCTACTTCCTCGACCGCGTTGCAACGCGGATATTGGAGCTCGATCACGCCGAGGTCACGGCGTATACGGGCAACTACACGCACTATATGCGCGTGAAGAATGACCGTCGCGCGGCTCTCTTGAGCGCCTACGAGAAGCAGCAGGCGCAGATCAAAAAGACGGAGGAGTACATCAGCCGCTATCGGGCGGGCATCAAGGCAAAGCAGGCGCGTGGACGGCAGAGTCAGCTGAACCGTCTGGAACGCATTGTGCTCCCGCCCGAGGCGGCGCGCTTCAAGTACTTTGCCTTTACGAAGCCAACGGAGTGCGCGCAGCGCGTGGCAGAGCTTGAGGACATCACATTCGCCTACCCCGGCGGTGCGCGTGTGCTCGACCGCATCTCCCTCCTCATCCGCAAGGGCGACGGCGTGGCGCTGATCGGGGAGAACGGCGTCGGCAAGACAACGCTGCTGCAGATATTGGTTGGGGAGCTTGAAGCAACGGGGCGGATTAAGATCGGCAGTCGCGTCAAGATCGGCTATTTCTCGCAGCAGCACGAGGGGCTTGATCCCTCCAAGACGATACTCGATGAGATCTGCTATACCTACGGACTGGACGAGGAGACGGCGCGCGGCTATCTGGGGGCGTTCCTCTTCCACGGCGACGATGTGCTGCGGCTCATCGGGGCGCTCTCGGGCGGTGAACAGGCACGCGTGGCATTCCTAAAGCTCATGCTGACGGGCGCAAACTTCCTCGTGCTGGACGAGCCGACGAACCATCTCGACATCCCCGCGCGCGAGGCGGTTGAGGAGGCGTTGATGGCGTTCCCCGGCACATTCATCGCCGTCTCGCATGACCGCTACTTCCTCGACAAGACGGCAAACTGCACGCTTGAGCTGAGGGACGGGAAGATCACGGAGTATCTCGGCAACTACAGCTATTATCTGATGAAGAAGGAAGCCGAGGCGGAGGAGCAAGAAGAGCGTCCGGCGAAGAAGGCGGCACCT
The DNA here is from genome assembly GCA_963551125.1 of uncultured Selenomonas sp. GTDB lineage: Bacteria > Bacillota > Negativicutes > Selenomonadales > Selenomonadaceae > Centipeda. The sequence goes on from CAUVFG010000070.1 coordinate 3,162, forward strand.
GCCGCACCTGCGCAGGCGGAGCAGCCGCGTGCGGAGAAGCCGGCGCCCAAGGCGGCAGTTCACAGCGCCATTCCTGCGGCGCGGCGGCAGGAGATGATCGAGCGCACAGAGGCGGAGATTGCGATGGCGGAGGCGGAGCTCAAGGGGCTCGAGTACGAGATGAACCGACCCGAGACGCAGGGCGATCCGGAGCGCAGCCGTGCGATTGCTGAGGCGTATGCGGCAAAGGAGATCGAGATCATGCAGCGCTATGAGAAATGGGAGCAGCTGACGGAGGCGTGACATGGAATTTCAGCAAAATCTTGGCTTTCACCCCGCCGAGGACGAGCTGACCGGCGTTGTCGACCATATCATCTTTTCGGCGGAAGACGGTGCGTTCTCCGTCTTTCGTCTGCGCCTCGCGCAGCAGGGGAAGTGTACTGCAACAGTGCGTGGGGCAGCGCCCCTCGTCGGACAGGAGGTACACCTCTCGGGCACTTGGGTCACGCATCCGCGCTTCGGACGGCAGTTTAAGGCTGCACGCATGCGCGTGAGCGCGCCAACGAGTGCGGCGGGCATCGAGCGCTTCCTTGCTTCCGGCACGATCGACGGTGTCGGTCCTGCGATGGCACGTCGCATCGTGGAGCGATTCGGCGCGGAGGCGCTGCAGATCATCGAGCGCGCGCCGAGCCGCCTCAGAGAGGTCGCAGGCATCGGACCCAAGACCGTGGAGAAGATCGTCGCCTCCTATATGCGGCAGTCTGAGCTAAGGGACATCATGCTCTGGCTCGAGGAGCACGGCGTCACGGGCGCATATGCCGCGCGCATCTTCAAGGCATACGGTTCGCTCGCAATCGAGGTGATGGAAAAGTCTCCCTACCGCCTCGCGCAGGAGATCGACGGCATCGGCTTCATCACGGCGGATGTGATCGCCGTTGCCGCAGGATGGGAGAAGAACTCCTCCGAGCGCATTGCGTCGGGGCTCTTCTATGAGCTCGCACAGATCGCCTCGAGCGGTCACTGCTGCATTCCCGAGGCGATGTTTGCAGACCGTGCGGCGCAGCGACTCGGCGTCGCGCGGACTGAGGTCATGGAGATCATCAGCCGTGAGGTGAAGATGAGCCGTCTCTATGCCGTAGATGAGATGGGAGAGCGACTCATCTACGCGCCGCAGCTCTATAAGGCGGAGGAACAGGCGGCGCACCTTCTCCTCATGCTGCAGAAGAAAGCGGATCACATTCATGTGCACGATGCGGAATCGCTCGTTGCCGCATGGGAGGCAGATCATGCGGTCAGCCTTGCCCCCGCACAGCGCGAGGCTGTCGTTGCCGCGCTCACGCACGGCGTCCTCGTCCTGACGGGCGGCCCCGGCACGGGCAAGACCACCGTTGTGCGGAGCATGATCGACATTCTCGGCGCACAGGGGCTCGAGATCCTGCTCGCCGCGCCAACGGGGCGCGCGGCAAAGCGTCTCGCAGAGGCGACGGGCTGCCCTGCCGCAACCGTGCACCGCATGCTCGAAGCGCAGGGCAGGGAGGATGGCGAGATGCGCTTTGGGCGCGACGCCGAGACGCAGCTCGAGGCAGATGTCATCATCATCGACGAGGTGTCCATGATGGACATTGTGCTCATGCAGCATCTCCTCACCGCCGTCCCGCCGGGGGCGCACGTCATCCTCGTCGGCGACGTGGATCAGCTTCCCGCCGTCGGTCCCGGCTCCGTGCTCAAGGACATCCTGCGCTCGCAGGTCATTCCGAGCGTCCGCCTCACGGAGATCTTCCGCCAGAACAATACGGGCACCATTGCACTGAACGCACACGCAATCAATGCGGGGCGCGTACCCTCGTTTACGGAGGCGGATTTCACCTTTGTCCCCGCCGTATCGAGTGAGGATGCCGCCGCACAGGTCGTCTCGCTCTGCACACATCTCCTGCGTGCGGGTACGGGACTCATGGACTTGCAGGTGCTCTCGCCCATGCGGCGCGAGGCGTGCGGCGTCGACCTGCTCAACCGCAGCCTGCAGAATGCACTCAATCCCGCAGGCATGGGCAAGGAGGAGGCGGCGGGCTTCCGTCTCGGCGACAAGGTCATGCAGACGCGAAACGACTATATGAAGAATGTGTTCAACGGCGACATCGGGCGCATCAGTCGGATTGACTCCGAGCATCTCGTCGTGACCTATGCGGAGGATATGGAAATTCCCTATACGCGTGATGAGTTCGGTGCGCTCACACTCGCCTATGCGATGAGCGTCCACAAGAGTCAGGGCAGCGAGTACGATGTCATCATCCTGCCGCTCGTGCGCGCGCATCACATCATGCTCCAGCGCAATCTCCTCTACACAGCCGTGACGCGCGCAAAGAAGGGCGTCATCATCGTCGGCGACCGCACGGCGCTCTTTGCGGCGGTCAGCAACGACCGCATGCGCCGCCGTTACACCCTCCTCGCGGAGCGTTTGGCGGAGAAAATCTGATTCGACTCCTCAAAATAAGGGGCTGCTGCACGAAATCGTTTGACCGTGCTGCAGCCCTCTTTATCCAACTACTTCTTTACGTTCGTATAATTTTTTGTTGACATTTTTTATAAATGTGAGAAAATAACTTGGCTAGGGGCTTTAGGAAGCACTGATAAATTCAGCACTGCCATCTTGGCGTATCTTTTTCGCCCTGTCTGTGCCCTAGAATCCTCCACATAGCCCTTGCTATGCGTCCGGTTTGTCTCCTTGACAGGACAAAAAATCTGCACCAATCTGACAGACTTCATTTTATCAGCGATTCCTTTAGTCTCTAGAAAGAAGTGTAAAACGAGGGCGTGTCGCACCCTTTCCTTATCTTTGTCCCGCCGGCGACTGCGGTAGAATGGAATTTTTATGAGTGTATTGGAAAAGGTGCTTCACTGGAAGCACACACAAAAGATCATCACCTTTGTCATCATCCTCAATGCCGCAGTATTGGGTATATTGACGGATCGATCGCTGTCCGTCGATCAAATTTTATTTCTGGAAGCAGTTGATAAAGCCTGTTTGGTTATTTTTACCATCGAGTTGATTGCAAAACTCCTCGTCTATCGGCGGGACTTCTGGACTGAGAGGTGGAATATCTTTGATTTCGTCATTGTCCTCAGCTCCATCATCTTCATCTCCTCCAGTATATCGGTCATCCGAGCCTTCCGCATCTTCCGACTGCTCAAGGCACTCGCGGAGTTCCCCGAGCTGCAGATCCTCGTAT